>JASLJD010000040.1 GCA_030152625.1 Erysipelothrix sp. | reverse complement strand
AATGCTTTCAAATACCGCTTCAAAAGATCCGCTTGTTCAAAAATTGCTTCGAAGTCCCTACCGTTTTGTCAGTGATTTAAACATCGATGGTCATGATTTGAAAGCATGGTCAATTCCCCCATCGCAAAGAGCACGATATTTGAAAAAGCTTCTTTGGGAAGTGATGCATGAGCGCAGTGAAAACAAGCCTGAATCTCTTAAGGAAACAGCAAGGAGGCTGAGCAATGACATACATTAAGATGCAAGACATTTATAAAATTTATCAAGTCGGTGATGTGAAAATCGAAGCGGCATCGGGTGTCGACATTGCGATTGAAAAAGGTGAGTTTGTTGTGATTGTTGGGCCTTCGGGTGCTGGGAAAACAACTGTAATGAATATTTTGGGTGGTATGGATTTACCAAGTTCTGGTCAAGTCTTGGTTGACCAACGCGATATATCCAAGCTCAGTGATCGCGAATTAACTCAGTATCGTCGTGATGATGTCGGTTTTGTTTTTCAGTCATATAATCTCATTTCCAATCTTACTGCTTTGGAAAATGTTGAATTGGCGACACAAATCAGTGAAGATGCTCAAGATTCATCCGAAATTTTAAGTCAAGTGGGTCTTTCCGATCGCTTGAATAATTTCCCAGCCCAATTAAGTGGCGGGGAACAACAAAGGGTTGCGATTGCGCGAGCGATTGCGAAAAACCCTAAACTTTTACTTTGTGATGAACCGACAGGTGCTCTTGATACTGAAACAGGCGAGCATATTTTAGAAGTTCTTAGAGCCTGTTCAGATGAGCATGGGATGACGGTTGTAGTGATCACACATAATCGGGCGATTACCGCTATGGCTGACCATGTCATTGAAATCAAAGATGGGAAAGTGGAGAAAGAATGGCGCAATGAGAAGCCCTTGCAAGCTGAGGAGATAGCATGGTAGTTCTCAAAGATATCCTTCGTGAAATTAAATCGCGCTGGTCACAATTCTTAGCGATTGTGATTATTACACTTTTGGGTGTGGGTTTCTATATCGGGATTCAAGTAACCGGTCATAATATGCGTGTGACCGGAGATGCTTATATGGAAGATGCTGAGGTCTTGGATTTTCAAGTTCGCCACAGCTTGGGTATCGATGAAGCGATGATTGAGTCCTTTGAAGAAATTTCCAATGCGCGTGTCTATGGAATCTTTGATGTGGATACCTATCTTGAAAGTGAAAATTTTGATGATGTTGTCAAGGCCATTGAGTTTAGTCCGAACACCGAAGATGATATCACGATTATAGAAGGTCGCAAGCCCCGTGAAAAAGGGGAGGTTTTGGTCGATCACATCATGAAAGAGATGTATGGCATGCAATTAGGCGATCAGATCAAAATGAAAAACAACGATCTTTACCCCAGCCAAGAACTTAAAATTGTTGGTTTTGTCCAATCGAGCTTGTTTATGAATTTAGAGCGGGGGCAAACACGTCTTGGTTCAGGTGGCTTGTCGGGTTTTATCTATCCTTTTGAACCTGAACGAAAAAACGAAGAAGTTGTTTACACCGCTGCGCGTTTTGTTCTTAAGGATGATCAAGATGTTGAAGCGATCAAAAAGAAAATTGAAAAGAAGGAAAATACGCTGAGCAAAGAGCGTTTTAATCGTTTGATAGAACCCCAAAAAGAAGCTTTAGTCGAAGCTCAAAAGAAATTGGACAAGGAAAAAAGTTCAGGAGAAAAGCGATTAAGCAGTGAAAAAGGGAAGCTTGATGCTGCGAGACGACGTTTGGATGATAGTGAAAATGAGTTGCAGATGGCCCTTTTAGATTTTCAAATGGAACTTCCGGCAGGAAATCTTTACAATCAATGGGAAGCGGTCAAAAGAAATTTAGATGCTGATTTACTCGAGCAAGAAACGCTTTTGAAAGAAGCAAAGGGGAAGTTAGAAAAACTGCCGGAGGGTAAGGCGAAAGAATTCGCTTTGGAGGAGTTTAAAAAACAAGAAGATTTATGGCTTTTCCAAAAACAGTTTGTAGAAACCCAAATGAACAGCTTAAAGCAAGGCATTCAGGCCTACTATCAAGGGGAAGAAGAATACCAGGCGGGTCTTTTGCTCTATGAGCAAGCCCAGGAAGAATTGGAGGAAAAGATCAGTTCCGCACAAAAAGAAATCGATGAGAATCAAGCGAAAATCGAAAAAGCAAGTCATGGAAAACATTATTTCTTTGATCGTGAAGATGTTTTAGTTGGTTATCGTGAATTTTATGATGACAGTGATCGAATCGAAGCGATCGGTAAGGTTTTTCCATTGATTTTCTTTGGCGTGTCAATTTTAGTAACACTTAGCACGGTATCGCGTATGATTGATGAGTCCAGGATGCAAATTGGTGTCTATAAAGCCTTAGGCTATTCCTCTTTGTTTTCTGCATTAAAGTATCTAGGTTTCACCTTTTTTGCTTGGTTACTCGGGACTGCTTTCGGTCTTTATTTTGGCTTTTTCTTTATTCCGCATCTTATTTATGATGCCTATCGTATTATGTATTTAACCCCTGATTTATTGGAAGGAATTGTATGGTCTTATGCTTGGATGCCTATGTTGATCAGTTTCTTTGCCAGTGTCGGTATCGCTTTCTTTAAGTCGATTTCGGTCAGTCGGATTCGTACAGCGGAACTTTTACGTCCAGCCATGCCTAAAGGAGGGCAAAGAATCTTTCTTGAGCGCATTCAAGGACTTTGGTCTCGTCTTGGTTTTTTATATAAAGTAAGTTTGCGTAATCTCTTTCGTAATAAAACACGTTTTCTGATGACCATTGCCGGTATCGGTGGCTCATTGGGTCTTTTAATTACGGGTTTTGGTTTACGTCATTCGATTTATTCGATTGTGGATTTGCAGTTCGATAGCTTGACCCAATATGATGGCTTAGCGATTTATGAAGAAGGGCATCGAGTGAATGAGGAACTTTTTGCGGATGCCTTGAATATCAATGCGAAATCGATTCGAGTCGGCAAACACGATGCTTTTCTTTATACAGCCGAAGACTTGAATGCTTTCCAAGATTTCATTATCTTGCGAGATCGTTTAAGTCAAAAAGATTATGACTTCAAGGAAGATGAGGTCGCAATTTCCGAAAAGCTTGCAGATTTAATGGGGGTTAAGGAAGGGGATATCCTCAGTTTTACTCACAATGATCGTGATTATGAACTGAGGATCGATAAACGAGTGGAAAACTATGCCTACCATTATCTTTATATACCTAAGACTGTGCATGAAGATGTTTTCGGTACAAAGCCGGAAGCGAATCAGGTTTTCTTTAAACTTGCTGATGTCAGTGAGGATAAAGATAAGATAGTTGAAGCAATCTACCAAGATGAAAAGGTCCTCTCTTTAAGTTTTCTTGATAATATGAAAGAAACATATCGCGATATGATGGGCAATTTTGATGTGGTGATTTATGTGGTTGTTGCTGCAGCGATTGCTTTAGAAATTGTTGTCTTGGTGAATTTGATTACGATGAATTTGAGCGAACGTTATAAAGAAATGGCAACCTTGAAGGTCTTGGGATTTTATCCCAATGAGCTTGCTGCTTATTTGCTTCGAGAAAATCTCATCCTGACAGTCATCAGTTTATTTTTTGGGGCTGTTTTCGGAAAGTATTTACATCATTTTGTGATTGTGAATGCGGAAATTGATGCGGTGATGTTTAATCGTGTTTTGGAGTGGCGTCATTATATTTGGGGCGCTGTATTCACTCTGGTCATTTCTGTGACAGTCAATTTGCTAATGGCTCGTAAGGCAAACAATGTCAATATGAGTGAAGCATTGAAAACATTTGACGAATAGATTGACTTTCCAAGCATTCTTGCGTAAAATTTGATAAAATAAAACTATGTGTTATGGAGGAATGAGAAATGAAGGAAGAAAAAGAAGGCAGTCCGCTGCCCTGTTGTATGGATGCTGTGAAACGAATTGAGCTTCATAAAGGAGGCATTGAGTGGGAACGCAAATAATTGGATTGATCTTATTAATTATGATGAATGCTTTTTTTGCTGGCAGTGAAATTGCATTTATCTCTTTGAATGATTCAAAAACACGCAGTTTAGCGGAGGAAGGCGATCGTAAAGCACGTTATATCATCAAGCTAAAAGAAGT
>JASLJD010000134.1 GCA_030152625.1 Erysipelothrix sp. | reverse complement strand
TTCATACCACTGCGGCCTGAACCCCAAGCATGAATTTGTCCTTGATCATCCAAGGCAATCGCTGTGGTGTTGGCAACTTGAACATCCACTACCTTATGGCTTCCATCTCGTAATTCCTCAGGAATGTCCACAATGTCCGTTCCAGCTTGACCAAGGAAATCCAAGGTCCCATCATCTAAGATTGTAATAATGTTAAAAGGGCCTACGGCTATGTCTTTAACACGACCTTGAATCCGCTCTGGTACCGTGTCTAAATTATTAGGCAAAGTACTTCCCCAAGCATGGACCTGTCCACTTTCTGTGACAATCGCAGAAAATTGTACACCTGCCGCAACTTTTGTAATCGAATCACCAATCAAATCGTTTTTTAATTCGATTGGAAGGTCGGTTTGACCAAATGAATACTCCCCAGCACCGAAAACTTCATTATCTTCCGTCACGACGACGACGTGCTTATCGCCTGATGCAACGTCTTTAATTTTTTTATTTTCAACTTTCTCAAGTATTTTGTCGACTGCTTCACGTTTTCCAGGATTCACACCCCAAAAATGTAATTCACCCTCATCATCCAAAGCAACACTGTATGATACACCGCTGCTAATTGTATGAACGCCTTTTCCTTGAAGACTTTTGTCTACATTAAGATACTGACGATTAGGTGGCAAATTATTAAGAACACTTTCGTGTTCATACGCATTGTATGATGTGAAACTTGTACTACCAAAAACAACAACAAAAATTAAAACAAATGTAAACAGCCCAAACATACCTAAGCGATTTTCTCTGAAATTAATCATGATTTGCTTAGATGGGCTGATAATCACATCATCATCTGCTATCATTGTCTCTAAATCTTCTTGTGCTGAGCTTGGGCCAACACTAAATAAAGAAGACATCATCGATGATAGACTTGAAAAAATTGATCGTTTGTTTTTCTTCTTACTCATATATCATAGACCTCTCTTAATCCAATTTGACTCTTGGGTCAACTAATGCATAACCTATGTCCATGACAATGTTCGATACTAAAGATAAAATCGCATAAAACATGTTCATAGATAGAATCAACATAAAGTCACGGCTTGTGACCCCTGAAATCAATACATTACCGATACCATTCCATGAGAAGATTCGCTCAGTAATTGCCGCTCCACCAAAGATTCCTGCAATTGAACCTGCAACAACCGTTACAACAGGAATCAATGCATTACGAAATGCATGTTGGTAAATAATAACCTTTCGTGATAAACCTTTGGCACGCGCTGTACGAATATAATCACTGCTCAAGACCTCGAGCATCGCATTACGAACATAACGAATGGTTGATGCAAAAGAACCAATGGTTAATGTCGCAATAGGTAAGGCTGCATAGTGTAGCCATTCCCCTAAGTAGCGAATCCCCGATGAACTTCCCGCAAGTGGCATACCACCGGTTGGGAACCATCCGAGTTTAATGGCAAAGATATAGATTAAAATAATTGAAATTAACAAGGTCGGCATTGACATACCTATCAGTGAGAAAACCTGCCAAAACTTGTCAAAGAACTTACCTCGATCTACCGCGGATTTTATCCCGACCACAATCGATATGATAAAAGCCAAGGTAATCGACACAATATTTAAACCAATACTATTTTTAAGTGGCGTTGCGATAACGTCTTTAACAGGTTTATTCATGGATGTAGAATAACCTAAGTCTCCACTCAATGTATTTGACACCCAGCGAACATACTGTTCAGGCAGGGATTTATCAAGACCTAAACTTTCTTCTATTTCATTGTAAACCCTCTCATACTCAGCAGGGTCTTTGATGTCCGGATTCATCATCGCTTGAACCGGGTCACCTGGCATCATCTTTACAAAAGAAAACAAAACAATTGAAATAACAATGACGACAGGAATTAATGACATAATTCTCTTTCCTATATATCTAAACATAATATGAATCTCCTTCATAACATGACTATAAGAAGTGCCTTAAAGAAGACACTTCCTATTTGTCATTAATATCTATTGTACTACACTTTTGTCTTAATCGATACTTAGATACTCGATCGCTGAAGCCCAGTTGATTTCTGGTGTAATTTTCTCTAAGCCTTTAACACGCTCAGACGCAATATCGAAGTACTCATTTGCATAAAGTGGTAATGATGGTAACAAGTCATTCCACAAGACGAAATATTCAACCATTGCTTTTGAATATCCTTCACGATCGGATGGATCCGTTGAACGGATTGTTTCAATTGCCTTATCAAGATCGTCATCAGCAATATCGCTCCAGTTTGTTCCACGTCCTACCCAATCAGAGTGATGGGATGTGTATGGGTCATAGATAGCTGTGAAACCTGTTGCCAAGTTAAAGGCATTAAAGTCGTTTTCTTCTTGCCCCATCATGTATGCACCCAAGGTTGCAAAGTCTCCCTGCTCAACAAGATAGTCCATACCAACTTCACGAGCCGCTGGAACAATTTGGCTAATGATTAATTCAGTTACATCGTTCTCTTCTGAACCGAAGTGACGAATCTTGAGTGGTTCTCCATCTTTATTGTGACGGAAGTACTCACCGGTTGAACTTGCTTTCTCAGGATCAAATGGTGTTGTTCCATCCTCTTCATAAATGTAAGGTGTTTTGTCGAGAACCTCATTGGCCTTTGTAAGGTTGTATTCGTAGTTAACAAGTCTTTCATCAAGAACATCTTTGTTTTCTTGATAGAACCATTGTGATAAACCGAATGGTGCGTTAACAACTGAACCGTATCCTCCTGCAATCTTCTGCACGAACTCACGGCGGTTTACAATGTAACCAATGGCTTGACGAACTTCTTTAATATCCGTCGGTGCTTTGTTGGCTTTAAATGTAATTTGACCGTATCCGTTACGTGGGTATGAGTGTAATTGGAGGTCCAATTCTTTCGCTTTACTGATCGTATTGGCTTGGATATTTCCTGGGGAAAGATCCACTTCACCTTTCTCGATCGATTGTACAACAACATCACTTTGCACAAGACGAAGAACAATCTTATCAATCTTTGGTTTTTCACCTTCGAAGTTTCCTTGATATTTGTCGTTCTTGGTTAAAATGGTTGTGTTGTTTTCAAAGCTTTCAAAGACATATGGTCCACTTGAAACAGTTGGCGCATAACGCTCTGTACCTGAAACATATTCAACAGCTGCTTTAATTTCATCTTCACTGTTGTCGAAGCCATTTCCTTTTTCATTCAGTTTAGCATCCTCAAACCATGCATGCATTGGTTCTGGCCCTGCTGAAACAATGACCTCTTCAAAGTAATATGGTAACGCATTTCCGTCAATAGTCAAGGCAAATGTATAATCATCGATTTTTTCGACACCTTCGAAAACATCGCTTTCACCTTGAGTATACTCACTATAGCCGAGTAAATCTTGGCCTGTGCTTTCCATACGAGCCACTTCACGCCATGCTGGGTGAGCTCTGAAAAGAATGGAGAAAATATAGTCATCGGCTGTAATTTTCTCGCCATCAGAATATTCTAAGCCTTCTTTAATAGTATAAGTATATGTTTTATTGCCGTCAGCATGTTCCTCAATTTCTACATTCTCAACGACAGTTGGATCAACTTTCAATTCTGCTGTTTCTGGATCAACATAATACGTCCCATACGCTCCGATAAGAGTTCGTACGTCTTTGTCAAAAGAATCATTGCTGAATCCTGCAACAAAGTCTCCAGGCTGCTTAGATGGTGCTGCAACAGTTAGTGTGTTTCCACCTGAATTGCTACCACAACCAGCTAAGACAAGAAGAGCAACAAGCATTGCTACTAATGTCTTTTTCATAAATTAAAACTCCTCCTTATTTTCTATACAGCTTTTTCCCTGTATGACTGTATTATAAAGCATTCAGAAAGAAAGTCAAGAGTTTTTCATGAAATTTCTTACATTCTTGAAAGAAAATGTAAAAAATGTAAATTCTTTCATGAAAACGCCTTACATTAATGAGCTTTCCTATAATTTTAAATTAAAAAAAAGGGCCGAAGCCCTTTTAAATTAAACCTTAAATATGGATTGGTAATCCGAGCGATAACTCCGATGCATCCATAATTGTTTCAGAAATTGTTGGGTGTGCATGAATTGTTAAGGAAAGATCCTCAATATTCATACGCGCTTC
>JASLJD010000109.1 GCA_030152625.1 Erysipelothrix sp. | reverse complement strand
AGCCTCACTTGGACGCAAGACATCCTCTTCATAGCCAAAGGCTACTTTCGCAAAACTTGACTCACTGTAAGCAGAGTCTGCTAAAACAACATCATAAACATTCGCTTTTTCGGAATAAGATCCCGCAGATCCAACACGAATAATGCTTTCGACACCGTATTCTGTAAAAAGTTCATATGAATAAATACCAATGCTTGGCATACCCATTCCTGATCCCATCACAGAAACTTCTTTTCCTTTATAGTTTCCTGTGTAGCCAAACATATTCCGAACAGTATTAAACTGCTTCACATCTTCCAAATATGTTTCCGCAATAAACTTTGCCCGTAATGGGTCACCTGGCATTAAAACAACTTTTGCAATATCGCCTTTTTGTGCTTCGATATGTGGTGTTGCCATTCTTTATTCCTCCTTTTAATATAAAGTATAACAAAAGCCTTTTCGCTTTACAAACAAAAAAAAAGACCCATGCTATGGGTCTTTTGCTTCCTGTTATTTGCTTTCACCATGGTAAGCTTTCACAAGAATTTCTTTCATATCTTCAACAATTGGAAGACGTGGATTACATGGTGCAGCCTGGTCTTCATAGGCAAGATAAGCAATCTCATCTAAGTGCTCCATATAATATTTTTCATCAATACCATATTCTTTGAAACTTGCTTTAATGCCAACATTTTCAACAAGCTTAGCACATGCATTCGCAAAGTTTTCAACGCCTTCTTCAACAGTTTTACCTTCAACACCGATGATGCGTGCTAACTCTGCATAACGTTTATGGGCTGTGTAGGTATTGTATTTTGGCCACATCGATGGCTTCTCTGGGAATGTACCGTTATAACGGATAACATGTGGTAAGAGAACCGCATTGATTCGTCCGTGTGGCATTTGAATCTTACCACCAAGCTTGTGAGCAAGCGCGTGGTTCATACCTAGGAATGCATTACCAAAAGCCATTCCCGCCATTGTTGATGCGTTGTGCATTTTTTCACGGGCTAATTCATCTTCTGCTCCATATTCAACGGCTCTTTCAAGGTATTCAAAGACCATTTTAACAGCTTGAATCGCTAATGCATCGGTATAGTCGTTTGCATAGTTTGAAACATAAGCTTCAACTGCATGTGTCAAGACGTCAATACCGGTGTCTGCGGTGACTTCTTTTGGTAAGTTCATCGTAAAGATTGGATCGACAATCGCGACATCTGGAACAAGTGTATAGTCTGCAAGTGGATATTTTTTATTGTTTTCATCCGTATTGGTAATAACAGCAAACGGTGTCACTTCACTTCCGGTACCGGATGTTGTTGGAATACAAACCATTTGTGCTTTTTCACCAAGTTCTGGGTATTTGAAAGCACGTTTACGGATATCGATGAATTTTTGTTTCAAATCATCGAAGTTAGTGTCTGGGTGTTCATAGAACATCCACATTCCTTTGGCCGCATCCATTGGTGATCCTCCACCAAGTGCAATAATCGTATCAGGTTGGAAAGTTTTCATCATCTCATAACCCTTTTTCACTGTATTAAGGGATGGATCTGGTTCAACGTCTGCAAAAAGTTGAATCTTAACTGGATTTTCGCGGCGATGGAGTTGATCAACGATGATATCGTAATATCCTAAATCAACCATTGCCTTGTCCGTAACAACAAAGACGCGCTCGACATCGGCCATTTGTGTTAAGTAATGAACAGAGTTTTTCTCAAAATAGATTTTTGGAGGTACTTTGAACCATTGCATATTGTTTCTTCTTCTCCCTATCTTCTTAATATTAAGTAAGTGAATTGCACCAACGTTGTCGCCAACAGAGTTGCTTCCATATGATCCACAACCTAGGGTCAAGGATGGGATGAATTCATTATAAATGTTTCCGATACCACCAAATGTTGATGGGGAGTTCCAAATGATACGAATAGCTGGAACAACTTCTCCAAACTCTTCAACAAGCTCTTCTGATTTCGTATGGATTGCTGCTGAGTGACCAAGACCGTTGAACTCAACCATTTCTTTCGCTAGCTGAACCCCTTCTTTCGAATCTTTGGATTTTAAGACAGCGAGAACTGGTGAAAGCTTTTCACGTGTGAGAGGTTCATTCACACCAACCTCATCACATTCAACCGCTAAGATAACCGTTCTTTCTGGAACCTCAAAGCCTGCTTCTTTCGCAATCCATGTTGCATCTTGACCTACAATATTCGGATTCAAAACAGCATTCGGATTATCTTTCTTAGTGGATACTCCAAACATGAATTTCTCAAGTTTCTTTTTCTCTTGCTTATTAACAAAATAAACACCATATTGTTTGAAAAGTTCAACTGCTTCATCATAGATTGCTGCATCCATAATAACACCTTGTTCTGAAGCACAGACCATACCATTATCAAATGATTTTGAAACAACAATATCGTTTACGGCCTGCTCAAGATGAGCGGATTTTTCGATATAAGATGGCACATTTCCTGCTCCAACTCCCAAGGCCGGCTTACCACATGAGTATGCGGCACGAACCATTGCGTTACCACCTGTTGCTAAGATTGTGGAAACATCTTCATGGTTCATGAGTTCATCTGTTTTCTCTTTGGATCCTCTTTCAATCCACTGAACACAATGTTTTGGTGCACCTGCTGCAAGCGCTGCATCATAAACAATTTTTGCCGCTGCTACTGAAGATTTTTGTGCTGATGGGTGGAATGAGAAAATAATTGGGTTTCTTGTTTTTAAAGCAATCAATGCTTTAAAGATTGCGGTAGATGTTGGGTTTGTAACCGGAGTTAGGGCACAAATCACACCGACTGGGTCAGCGACCTTTTTAATACCGAGTACTGGATCTTCTTCGATGACGCCCACTGTTTTGAGGTCACGCATATGATTAATTACGTGCTCGCATGCGAACATGTTTTTGGTTGCCTTATCTTCAAAGCAACCGCGCTGTGTTTCATCAACAGCGAGCTTAGCTAAACTCCCGTGCTCATCAAGTGCTGCGATACTTGCTTTCGCTACGATGTAATCAATTTGTTCTTGATTCAACTCTAAAAAGCCATCGAGTGCCTGCATCGCCAAGGCTACTTTTTCATTGACTTCATTGTCGACTAGTTTTTTGTTTTCTTTTTTCTCTGTCATATTATCCTCCTGCTTTCCTTCAACTACATCCTACAAATAATCAAGGCCCTTCTCAATCTTATTTCAAGCTTTTTTTCTGAAAAAACAAACTTTGTTAAGTCAATTAACAAGGTAAGCGTTTTCATTGTGAAATAAATAACAAATTGTATAAGTGAAGGTATATTCTTGACTTTTTAGCTTGATTTCTTCTTTTTAGCATAAAAAAACCCTTTGTACCTCCTTGTATGTGAAATTATCGTAACAAAAACAAAGTGCCGGGTAAACTTTGTTATTAAAATAACAAAAGAAAAGACCCTTTTTCTTAAAAAAGGGTCTAATTAGGGCTTTTATTGAAACAAAATAGTGTAACGATAGCTTTGCTCTTCTTGAGCTGGCAAGCTGCAAATCCCCTGCTTCTTTTCAAGTTGATGATTATGCTGATAAGTATCCGCAATCCCGTGCCATGGTTCAATACAAACAAAAGGAGCCATTTCCCCTGATTCATAAGGACTCCATAAACCAAGATAGGGAAAGCCTTTAAATTCAACGCGAATGGATTCATTGCTGTTTTTCTTTTCCAAGCTGATCGCATCCACATTTTCAAAAATTAAAGCATCATTTTTAAAAAGTTCTGCTTCAATATCAATAAATTCTAATTCCACATCTTCTCGTCGATATACAAGACCATCTTTAAGTTCGATTCTTTGCGCATGACGATTCACTGGAAAGGAAAATCGATAGGGAAAGGATTCATCGAGGCGAAAAGCTGGATGAGCACCGATTGAATAATACATTGTACGATTTTCTTGATTGATGACTCGCCAGGATACCTCAACACTTCGCATATTTAAAAGATATTCAATCTCTATGCGAAAATGAAAAGGGTAGCACTCATAGCTCTTCTCATCACTTTCAAAAGCAAGGCAAAGATGATCCTCACTTTGCGAGACAAGTTCAAAATCTTGATCTCGTAAAAAACCGTGTCTTTCTAAAGAGTACTTGTTTCCTTCATAAAGGTAATAATCATCTTTCAACTTCCCGACAATAGGGAATAAAACAGGCGAGACACGTCCCCAATAGCGACTGTCCCCTTCCCACATTCTTTCTTTTTCACGATTCTTATCATAAACAGAGCGCAATTCCGCCCCCCATTGAGCAACTTTCACAATCATAAATTCATTTTCCAATACAAACATCTTATAAACCCCACTCTTCTCAAACTTCTTTCGTGATAAGCCTTCTTTTTAACAGGCTATAAACAATCTCAAGTCATATTATACCATAGTGTTTTGAGCATGTCCGAGTGGATAGAGAATTTTTCGATTCTTTCGATCCGCAATCTCAACCGGAAGCTTCCCTTCGGCAAGCGCTCGGCCAAAAAGAACCCGCAAACCTGCTGGGATATTGGCTGGTAAGGCACTTTTTCCACCCTGGGTTTGATCAAAGCCTAAAGAACCATAGACCGCAATCGATACATCCGCATCTTCCAGGTAACGAAGATCATATGGATTACGGCTGGCCATATGAATAAATGGAATATCCAGTGCTTGACTTTCTTCTAAAAGCCTTTGTGGAAAACAGTCTTCTTCACGAAGATTGTAGGTTTCACAAAGAATATAATCATATGAACGGATCGATTCAGGGATATTGCATGCTTTCGGATCATAAACTTGATAATCGATTTGAGAATAATCCGATAAAACATGTTGCATGAGCGCCAAACGATCT
>JASLJD010000098.1 GCA_030152625.1 Erysipelothrix sp. | reverse complement strand
GCGAAGTGGTCACACCTGTTCCCATCCCGAACACAGTCGTTAAGCACTTCAGCGGCGGACCTAGCTATGCCAGCCATAGTGAATCAAGCTCATCGCCAAATAGCTCGGATGATCCCCAGTGGATCATCCTTTTTTTTATGCCTTAATAGACTTTTATGCTATAATAGAAAAATGGTGATACGATGAAAAAGGTAACGAAATCAGTGCAAGAAACAATGCAAATGGCAGAAGGTTTTGCACGGAATTTAAAGGGCGGAGAAGTCATCTTTCTAGAAGGTGATTTGGCATCGGGGAAAACCAGCTTCACAAAAGGCTTAGCCCGGGGTTTGGAAATCGAAGAAACAGTCAATAGCCCAACTTTTACAATTTTAAAGGAATATGAAGGACGTCTCAAATTGAAGCATATCGATGCTTATCGTTTAGAAGGGGCCCTTTGGGATAGCTTGGGTTTTTATGATTTGTTAGACGAGGAGACTGTTCTTGTCTTTGAATGGCCTCAGTACCTAGAAAGTTTAGACATTGATTATGACTATCTTATTTCGTTTAAATATATTGATGAAGAAAAAAGAGAAATCGAGGTAAAAAAATGTTAGGTTTAATCATCGATAGCAGTCATCGCTACTTAGCTGTTGCTTTGGTAGAAGAGAAGACAATTCTTTATAAAAAAGAGGAAGAAATGGCTCGACGACAATCTGAAATGTTGCTTCCATTTGTTGATGAAGTCTTTAAAAAGAGCCAAAAATCAATTGAGGAACTGGATTATTTGGTTGTAACGGATGGCCCAGGGAGTTACACTGGTATGCGAATTGGGCTTACTTTTGCGAAAGTCCTCGCTTTAACCATGCCAGAAGACTTTAAAGTTTATCGTGTCAACACACTTTTATCGCTTAGCGGTCAAGAAAAAGGATTCAGTTTTATTGATGCGCGAGCAAAGAGGGTTTTTGGTGCTTATGTTGAAAAAGGTCAAGTTTTTGAAGAAAAGGCTTATAAAATCAGTGAAATCCCTGAGGAATGCGAACTTTTTGGCGATTTAAATCTATTGGAAAAAGAAGAAAAGAAATTTTCTATTTGTGAAAATATCTTGTCGGTGAAAGATGCATGGATTGAAGTTGAGGATGTGGATAAGCTCGTACCGCGTTATCTTCGTTAGTGAATGATTCGTTTATCTGACCAAAAGGATTTACAAAGCATTGTCCAGATCTCTCAAAAAAGCTTTTCCAAACCATGGCCTGGTCATGAGTATTTAAAAATCGCAAATTATCAAGACTATGCGATTTATGTTTATGAAAAGAAAGCTATCTTGGCCTACGCCATTTTTTATTTTCCTTATGGTGGGGAAGATATCGAACTTTTGGAAATAGCGGTCGATCCTACGTATCGAAATCAAAAAATCGCAAGGCAATTTTTAGCCACAGTTCTCAAGGATTTTAAAAGCAAAAATTATCTGAACCTTTTTTTAGAGGTTCATCAAAAAAATCAAATTGCAATACATGTTTATGAGCAATTAGGATTTGAAATCATCGGTATTCGAAAAAATTACTATGCTTATCAAGAAGATGCCTATGTTATGAGAAAGAGGTTGTGAAATGTTAATTTTAGCAATAGAGTCAAGTTGTGATGAAACCGCCTGTGCGCTGGTCGAAGATGGCCAAGTTATTTTAAGTAACGCTGTTTCCTCACAAATTGACATTCATAAAGAATATGGTGGTGTTTTTCCAGAAATGGCTTCCCGCCTTCATATTCAAAACATCAACTATGTGATTAAAGAGGCGATGGAGAGAGCCGGTAAAACTTGGGAAGATCTTGACGCCATTGCCGTCACACAGGGACCAGGCTTAATCGGCTCCCTACATATTGGTATGATCGCTGCGAAAACACTTGCTTGGCGCTTTAATTTACCGCTCATCCCGGTTCACCACCTTGCTGGTCATATTTATGCTAACAAATTGGTCGGAGAACTTGAATTTCCACTTTTAGCTTTAGTGATTTCAGGAGGTCATACAGAGCTGATTTTAATGGAAAAAGAATATTCTTTTGAAGTCGTCGGAGAAACACAAGACGATGCTGTCGGTGAGGCTTTTGATAAGGTTGCGCGTCAACTTGGTTTAGATTATCCAGGTGGTCCTATTATCGATCGTCTTGCGCAAAAGGGGAAGAAAAATTATCGCTTACCGAAGGTTCACACAGAGCATGATCTTGATTTTTCTTTCAGTGGTCTTAAGTCTGCTGTTCGGCAATTGACATTGCGCGAAGAAAGACATGGTCGAAAATTAGTGGTCGAAGATGTCGCTTATGCCTTTCAACATGCAGCTGTGGATGAATTGATGAAAAGAGTTGATATTGCTCTTGAACGTTATCAACCCAAAAGCTTCGCGTTAGCGGGCGGTGTCGCCGCCAATTCACAAGTTCGCAGAGAAGTAAGTTTGCTAAAAGAAGCGCATCCTGAACTTAATGTTTTAATTCCACCACTTTGGGCGTGCATGGATCAAGCCGCCATGATTGGGCTTGCGGCTTATACGGCCTATCAAGAGGGAATCGTTGCAGATTGTGAAATTTCAGCTCTTTCTAACGTAAAACTCCCCAATTAATAAGTTTTTCACATTTAAAGCCGGCTCTCTTTGTGATATGATTTACATGGTGATTCTATGAAAAAAATATCAAACGTTCCGAAAGCGACCTTACAACGCTATCCAGTTTATTTAAAAGCTTTACGTAAACTTTACGGAATGGGTGTAGAAAGAATTTTATCCAGGGAATTAGCGCTTTTTGTGGACATTGAACCCACCACGATTCGTCGTGATTTTTCCTTTATCGGATCTTTAGGAAAACAAGGTTATGGTTATGATGTGAAAACATTGATTGACACCTTTGATGATTTACTGGGAGTTTCTTTTGATGAAAAGCTTATTTTAGTGGGTGCTGGTAATTTAGGCCGAGCGATTCTTAATTATAATCGTTGGAATCATGTAGTAGGTGAAATATCCTGTGCATTTGATATTGATCCTGATCGTTTAGGCCAAGTTTCTAATATTCCCATTTACCACATGAGTGAACTTGAAAACCGCATTCCGGAAAATTGTCGGATAGCGATTGTGACAGTTTCTAAAAACGTTCAAGAAACAGTCGACCGCTTGGTCAGTTTAGGAATTGTGGGTATTGTTGATTTCTCAAGTGAACACATTCAAGTACCAAAAAATGTTATAGTAAAGACAGTGGATGTTGTGTCCACGATTCAAGAATTAATTTTCGAAACAAACAATATACAATGAGGTGAAAGAATGGTAACATATTTAACAATTCGTGAATGCTATGATTTATGTTCAACAGGGAGTGAACAGGCATTAAACTCCCTTGAGTATGTCCAAATAGAAGGTTGGGTTCGTACTAATAGAAAGGGAAAAAATGTCGGTTTTATTGAGCT
>JASLJD010000087.1 GCA_030152625.1 Erysipelothrix sp. | reverse complement strand
CCCGTGATTCAATTCCCAACAAGGGCATGCTTGCCACGATTTGTCCTTCTTCATAACGACGCAAATAAATATTCGATAAAGCACCATCCAGTGGATTGGATCGAATTTGGTTGACAGAAATATTGTAATCGTGTTTCCACTCATAAACATCTCCTGTCTTTAAAAAACGATATTGACGCGACGCATCATTTAGTTCTATAAACATATCTCTCTACTCCTTTTTTCTTAAAAAATTGTTTTTTCTGTTTCACGTTCAAAAAGATGCATATCTTCTTTTTTAAAACCAAACACAATTTCATCGCCACTCTTGTAGCGTTTGGTATCATCTGTTTTTAATGTCACATTTTGATCTTCACAAAGAACGTGAACATAGGCCTCTGAACCGAGATTTTCGGTGAGATCCACTTCACCTTTGAAGATGAAATAATCTTTTTCATCAAGATCCTCAAAATCGGTTAAGATTTTTTCAGGACGTATACCGACAATCACTTGGGTCTCATCCATCTTTTCGCGAATTAAACGATCACTTTGGATGGCAGTCAAATGAGCATCGCTGTTAAGAAAGTGAAGACGCACATCATCAATTTCTCGCTCTGTTTTGCCATAAAATGTATTGATTTTAGGGCTGCCAATAAACTCAGCAACAAACAGATTTACAGGATGATCATAGATTTCTTCAGGGCTATCAACTTGCTGAATAAGACCATCTTTCATCACAACAATCCTGGTTCCTAAAGTCATCGCTTCAGTCTGATCATGGGTTACATAAACAAAAGTTGTATTCAATGTCTTATAGAGACGTGAAATCTCTAAGCGCATCTGAACACGAAGTTTTGCATCCAAATTACTTAAAGGTTCATCCATGAGGAACACTTTGGGATTGCGGACAATCGCTCGTCCCATTGCCACTCTTTGTCTTTGACCTCCGGATAATGCGGATGGTTTTCGATCTAAAAGTTCTTCAATATCCAAAATACGGGCTGCTTCTTTGATTTTTTCTTCGATTTCATGTCGAGGAAATTTACGTAATCTTAAACCAAAAGACATGTTTTCTTTCACAGTCATATGGGGATATAAAGAATAGTTTTGAAAGACCATCGCGATATCACGATCTCTGGGTGGAATATTGTTTGAATAAACACCGTCAATATACAACTCACCTTCGGTAATTTCTTCCAGACCTGCAATCATTCGAAGTGTTGTTGACTTACCACAACCTGAAGGCCCAACAAAGACAATGAATTCCTGGTCATCGATTTTTAAATTGAAATCATCGACAGCTTTCACTCCGCTGTCATAGATTTTTACGACATCCTTTAAAATAACCTCTGCCATGCTATACCTCCTCTTTGACTCCTTTTTGTTTTAGGAGCAATCCTTTCATTTTTTGATCTAAATTCATACAAAATCCCACTTTCCCTATTTCTGTTTCAAATATTGCGGTTATTCTATTTTCATGTCCGTAGCCCACTCGAATGGGTATTTCATCTGAAGAACAAATATCACTTCGAATTTCAATGAGCTGTCGAACATCTAAGCGGGCAATGCTTTCTCTTTTTTGATTGTTTTTAACCTTGCTTATCACCAGTTCATGATTCGTCAATTCATATTCATAATCAACAAAGTACCGCATTGGCAAGAAATAAGCAAAAATAGAGAATAAAAACGAAATAAAAATGAAAGGCCATCGTCTTTGAAGCATTGAAATCAAAAGAAGAAAATAGGCAATTGGTTTCAAGGCTCTAATGTATGGATCCCATCTATTTTGAGGTTTCCGAATAATTTGTTCATAAAAAACTTCCTCAGTCATCAACTTCCTCCTTGATCTTTATTTCAATGCTTGCTGCACCATTTTCTTCTCCCGGAAGGGCAAAAAGAAGCAATTTGGTTTCCTTTTGGCCAAGCATTTCTTTGGGAACAGAGAATTCTTGACATGTCTGTTTACTATCTTCCTTAAGAAGCCATTCCACCGAATCTCCGGCTTGAGTTTCGAGTTTCAAAAGCCAGTCACCTTCGCTTTGATAACAAAAGGATAAAACTTCTTGCTCCGGATGAATGCGAAGATCTTTTTTTGCAAAAGACCAGGGCAATCCATTTTTATCTGCTTCTAATCGTACAAAAGCATTCTCTACTTCTTTAATCTCATAAACCTTATCGCCGCCATCTGTCCAAGAACTTGAGCGATTAAAATGAGGTAAATTTGCATGTTGGAGCAGGATTTTTTCCTTCGAAGCAGATAATTGAGGTTTTGCTTTCAGAACCTGATAAGAAGGTCCTTTATAAAGCTCACCATCAAGCTCAATTAAATACCGAACTTTTTTAGCTTTCGCATCACGCGGTATTTTAAATTCAGGATTTTTCTGCCATTGAATGGCCTTCCCTTCCAACTCCATGCCATATCGCGCTTTTTTCGTCAAATCCAAACCATCGACATATAGCCTCGTCTTGGCTTGTAAATAAGGCCTTTGATTGACTTGCATGAAAAACTTATCTACGCTTGCATCACTTCCAAAACCAAAGTATTCAAGCCTTCCTTCGTCACTCTTTATTTTTAAAAACTTCATGTTTTCTAAAACACTCTTATCGAGCTCCAAGGACTTTTGATTCGCTTCAATGACTTCCTCATAAAGCAGCATACCCTCATCATCTAAAAATTCGAGATTAAAGTATCCTGAACCCAATAATTTAAAGAGATGAGCTCTTGACTTATCTGGACTGAGTTTGAAAAGAGTTGTTCCACCCTTTCCGAACTTCAAATAGTCCATTTCTTTTTCGATATGATCTGTTTCAACTAATTCAATCTGTTCTTTTTGATAACACGACCAATAAGACAAAGCCTTCGACTCAGAAAAACCAAGTTTCTTAAGACCTTCTTGAATAGGCGGAACTTTTTTCGATAAGTCCCAAATAAAGCCTGTTTGCGCATTTTCAATCATCATAAGATTCATGAGCTTGTTGATACTGATCAAGTCCTCAAAATAAATCCGTTCTCCATACTCGTCATTAAATCCTTCAATCAAACCGTAATCACGATTCCATAAACGACGGTCTTTTTTCAATGCTAAAACAGCTTCTTTAACATCTTCTGGAACAAAAGCGATTGATGCTAGAAGGCCCGTCAAACTTAAGCTCCCATCATTCGCTTGACGAATGTCGGAACCATACAAACCACTGTATCCACTCAAACCATCTCCAGCGGTAAGACCCCATTGATTTTCATTTAAAGTTTGAAAGTAATCCGATGTTTCAATCGCAAATTGCTTAGCATAAGTACTGGCAGCAATTGAGTTTTGATGCCAATTATCGCCATAGAGATCAAAAAGATCGCGAAAGTCAATGAAGGCATTCGAATATTGATAAACAAAATGAGCATTGATAGGGGATCGCACAAATTCAACGAAATCAAAATGTTTTTCTTTTTGGCGATCGAAGCGATAATATGCACTCTTTGAAACGGGATATGTCGGCGATACTGAGGACAGAATGTAAAGCATCATTTGCTCAGCATAAACACCCCATTCACCACTGTGCACAGCATTTTCTGGAAGATACTCCATGTAAAACTTTTGATTCGATTCATTGAAATACCACGGCCAGTTTACTCGCTCATAGATTTGTTGCGCTTTTTGTGCAATTTCTCCTTCGAAATAAGCCGCAGCAATGAAAGCTCCCATAACAGCAATCCCAGTGTCAATAATCGAAATCTCACTCCCAGCGTAGCGCTTAGCA
>JASLJD010000080.1 GCA_030152625.1 Erysipelothrix sp. | reverse complement strand
AGCAAAGTTGCTCGTGAAGAATTTCCAGAACTTCCTGTGGAAATGCGCAGTGCGATTAGCATAGCGCGTCGTATTCAAGATCCACTTGCAGAGTTGGTGAAAATTGATCCGAAATCGGTGGGTGTCGGCCAGTATCAACACGATCTACCGCAGAATAAACTGGATGAAAAACTTCGTTTTATTGTGGAAATGGTCGTAAATCAAGTTGGTGTCGATGCCAATACAGCCAGTGTCTCCCTTTTAACTTATGTTTCGGGACTTAATCAAAGCACGGCTCGTAATCTGATTGCTTATCGTGAAGAGCATGGTTTGATTCATTCTCGCTCAGAGCTTAAAAAGGTGAAACGTTTTGGCCCGAAAACATTTGAGCAGTCTGCGGGCTTTATTCGTGTTTATGAAAGTGAGAATCTTTTAGATGGGACGGCGGTTCATCCTGAGTCCTATGCAGATGCTCAGAAGATTTTAGATCATTACGAAATCATTGCAATTGAAGATTTAAAAAAGCTTGAAAAAATAACGCCACACGATGTCTTGGATCTTTATGAAGAGCGAAGTGTCTCGTATTTGAAAGATCTTCTTGATGCTTTAAGAAAGTATGGTCATGATATTCGTTCTGAACAAAAAGGGCCTCAGTTACGAAGTGATGTCTTGGATATTGAAGATTTAAAGGAAGGCATGGTCCTTGAAGGAACGGTTCGTAATGTCGTTGACTTTGGTGCTTTTGTTGATTTGGGGGTTGGCGAAGATGGTCTGATTCACATATCACAAATCAGCGATCAATATGTCAAACATCCTTCGGATTTCTTAGCCGTAGGGGATTTAGTGACAGTGCGTGTGCTTGAACTTGATTTGGCTCGAAAGCGAATCGGTTTGACTATGAGAAAACAAAGTGAAAAATAACTTTAAAAGTTGTAAAGAAAATGGGCTTATGGTACGATTTTAAGGTATTCACAATATGAAATGAATCATCGATTGATAAAGAGAGCAAGGAGATGACACCATGTTGAGAAAGCTGAAAGTGGCGCTTGCCGTCATGGGAACAGTTGGTTTTTTATCCTTGGGTTTTTCCTATAGCTTAGGTTGGTTTCTAGGTAGTCTTGCTTTGTTTGTTTTAAGCAAGGCAAGAGAACGCTTTTATGCTTTGGTCTTAAGCAAAGAGAAGACATACAGTAAAGGGCTTTATGCTCAGTATGTAATTTTTATCTTTGTTGTTTTATGGACCGCACCGATACTAGCGTTTATTTTCCCGGATAAGATTAATCCGTATACCTTGATAGCCACATACTTTATTGATCGATTTCTTTTGTTTGCGGGAAATATTTTCAAAAAGGAGTAGGTTATGTTTCAAATAGAACAAGTATCTATCCTAATCATTACAATATTTCTAAGCCTTACGTTTTATATTGTTGGTACAAAGCTCAATCAACTTGACTATCGCGAAACGCCTGAGGGCATCAGCTTTCTGGCGGTTATGTATGTCGATAAGTTAAGCGAGCTAACGATTCAAAACATGGGTGAAAAACACGGGAAGCGAATGGCCGCTTATATTGGAAGTACTTTTATGTATATTTTTATTTCCAATATTTCAGGCCTTTTTGGACTCTCAGCCCCAACGAGTAACTTCAGTGTTACCTTTATGTTGGCATTTATCACCTTTCTTTTGATTCAAATCGCGAAAATTGATACAAATGGTATCAAAGGATATATTCAAGATTTCTTTGAACCTTTCTTCCCATTTGTGATTCCAAACCTTTTTGGGGCGGTTTCACCTCTTATCAGTTTATCGCTCCGACTTTTTGGTAACATCCTTTCTGGATCGGTTATCATGAGTTTGGTTTATGCCTTTGGGGCATGGCTCAGTAGTTTTGTGCCAGTGATTGGGAAGTTTAACTTTATGGGTGTTGTTTTAGCGCCCTTGCTTCACCTTTACTTTGATTTATTCTCTGGCTTTCTTCAGGCGTTTTTATTTATTTCATTAACGTCGATTATGATTGCGGTAGAATATCAAGACTAGGTGAATTGTTTGTTTGCACATGCGTTGAATAAATGAAGAAAATAAAAGTTATTAGGAGGAATATTTACAATGGATGTTAGTGTAGGAAAAGGAATGGTTGCCATCGCGGCAGCATTAGCAGTTATGACAGGTATCTTCTCAACAATTGGACAAGCTTATGCAGCAGCCAAAGCGGTTGAGGCAGTTGGAAAAAACCCAGAAGCAGAAACAGAAATTCGAAGCATGCTCATGCTTGGTGCTGGTATCGCAGAGACGGCAGCTATTTACGGTATGCTCATTGCATTCTTATTAATCTTTGCGTTTTAAATAGGAGGTAAAATTTATGTTGGACTTAGATATTGCAGCTAAATTAATGCCCAATATCGCTACGATTGTTGTCCAGCTCCTAGCGACCGGTGTTATCTATTTGATGTATAAAAAATATCTTCATGAACCGGTTCATCGTTATTTAACAGCACGCAAAGAGCACATTCATGCCGAGTTATCGGAAGCAGAAGCTTTAAGAAAGTCTTCTGAAGCAATGAAGGTTACGACAAAAGAAGAGTACGATGAGGCAATGCATCGCATTAAAAATGTGGAAGAGGAAATGCTTCGACAAGCGGAGAAACGCCGCAAAGCGATTATTGATTCAGCTCAAGATGAAATTGATCGTCGTCAATTGCAATTAGAACAAGACTTAGCGAGTGAACGTGAGCGTCTTTACGAAGAGGTACAAACATACCTTCTTGAAGTTGCTGTGGATGTCAACCGCAAGGTTCTTGAGGATGTTGATATTGACAATGCTTACATGATTGAGGCGCTGGAAAAGGAAATGGATGCCCATGATTATAAGCATTAACACCTATACCTTAGCTCTTTTTGAAGTCGCATGCGAACAAGAAAAGGCTAAGTCTTTTTATGAGGAGCTGAAGGCATTTGAAGACATCTTAAGCCAAGAAGAAGAGCTTCTTCAATCTTTGAATCTCTCAGTGGGAGATTATCGGATCTATGAAGGTTTATGGGAAAGCTTAGAGGCTTTCTTGTCCAAAGAAGTGATTAATTTTCTGAAAATCCTTCAAGAAGCCAGTCTTCTGGATGAACTTGAGCGTGTCGTCGATGATTATCGTGATTTAATGCAAAAGCATGGCCTGATTCACAAGGTCGATATTCGTAGCGCCCAGGCTTTAAATCAAGATGAAAAAAATGAAATTCTCAAACAAATTAAACGTCGTTATAAGCAAGAATTGGATGTTCGTTATGAGGTCGATGAAAAACTCATCTCAGGGATTCAAGTGATTGTTGATAGTGATGTTTATGATTTATCGATTCAACACAAGTTGGATCAAATATTATCTCAAGGAGGACACGGTAGATGAGTAAGCAATCAGAAAATATGTTGCAAATGATCAAAGAACAAATCCGTTCCATTGATTTTGAAAGCAGTAATATGGATGTAGGAACTGTTTTCAAAGTCGGTGATGGGATTGCATTTGTTCGTGGTCTCGAAAATGTCCTTGCTGGTGAGATGTTGCGTTTTACCGATGAAGTTTATGGACTCGCCTTAAACTTAGAAGAAAACCAAGTAGGGGTTGTTCTTTTAGGTAGTGATAAATTGATTAAAGAAGGTGACCCAGTCTATCGAACCGAGCGAATTATCGAAGTCGGTGTTGGGGATGGACTGCTAGGTCGTGTTGTGGATGCTTTAGGACAGCCGATTGATGGTTATGGTGAGATCGAATATGAAGACACACGTCCTGTTGAGCGTGTTGCGCCAGGTGTTATGACGCGTGAAAGTGTTCACGAGCCACTCCATACAGGACTTAAAGTTGTGGACTCGATGATCCCGATTGGAAAGGGACAACGTGAACTGATTATTGGGGACCGTCAAACTGGTAAAACAAGCATTGCTTTGAACGCAATTATTAACCAAAAAGGACAAAATGTTAAATGTATTTATGTGGCTGTTGGGCAGAAAGCATCCTCAGTAGCAATGGTCGTTGAAAAACTAAAGGAACACGATGCTTTAGATTATACAGTCGTTGTATCCAGTACAGCCAGTGAACTGGCTCCGCTTCAATATCTTGCACCGTATACAGGTGCTGCGATGGGAGAGCATTGGATGGATAATGGGGAGGATGTGCTGATTGTTTTTGATGACTTATCAAAACATGCAGTTGCCTATCGAACAATTTCGCTTCTCTTACGTCGTCCAGCTGGTCGTGAAGCATTCCCAGGAGATGTTTTCTATCTTCACTCACGTTTACTTGAGCGTGCAGCGAAGTTAAACGATCGCTACGGTGGCGGCTCAATGACAGCATTGCCAATTATTGAGACACAAGAAGGCGATATCAGTGCCTATATTCCAACAAACGTTATTTCGATTACAGATGGTCAGTTGTTCTTGGACTTAGATGCCTTTAACAGCGGTAATCGACCAGCTGTTGACAGCGGTATGTCTGTATCACGAGTGGGTTCGGCAGCACAAACACCAGCGATGAAGCATGTGGCCTCATCACTTAAACTCGAACTGGCAACCTATCATGAACTACAATCTTTTGCACAGTTCAGTTCAGATATCGATGAAGATACACAAAGGACCATCGATCATGGTGAACGTCTCATGGAGTTGTTGAAGCAAGGAGCTTTGACCAACACACCGCATGAGCTCATGATTTTAAGTCTCTTTTTAAACCGTTATGGTTATCTTGATCTTTTAGAAGTAAAAGATGTTTTACCATTTGAACGTTTTATGCACCGCCATTTTACAAGCAATGAAAAAGATATCTTGGACCGTATCTCAGCGGAGTATCGTCTTGATGATGAACTCATTGATGATATTAAGCAAGTGATGGACCAATTAATGGAAGAGTTTAAGGCGGGTTATCATGGCATCTAATGTTTCGGCAATTAAACAACGAATCCGCTCAATTCAGTCGACACAAAAAATAACTCAGGCAATGAAGCTTGTGTCTTTAAGTAAATTACAAACTTATCGAAAAGACATGCTTGAATTTGAGCCTTATTATG
>JASLJD010000014.1 GCA_030152625.1 Erysipelothrix sp. | reverse complement strand
CCTTGACGCTCATCATAATAGATAATCCTGTTTTCCCAAGGAAGCATCGAAAAGCTTTTAATCTGCCGATTGATGCCAAGTGAAATGGCTAAGTCAACATAACGATCAAAGTCTGTGAAATCATAGGCAAAAGAACCATCTTTCTTTTTTGTCCAACGAACCATCGACGGATAAGGATCGGTCGTTTGATGATTCCAAGGATCTTCTACAATGGTTGTTGTAATGGAATGGCCACCAAGTTCTTTGTAAGCCTTGAGATGTTCTTTAAGAATCGATAAATGTTCTTTTTCAAAAAGTTCTTCCTTGGGGATCTGATAATAACGGGCAACTGTGTAAGGATATTGCCATAATTCCATGCTGAAATCATCATGATTAAGTTCTGGCTGAAGAAGATCCAAAACCTCAAAGGAATAGCTTAAAACATCCGAAACAAGATCATCAATGACAAGTTCAATTTTCCCTGTGTAAAGACCCACTTTGAGATCTTCAGGAATATCCAGACTTAGCCAATATGATTGAAGCCTTTGTGCTTCGATCTTCATCGGTCCTGCTTGATGAATCACATCTCCCACTTTCGCTTTAGGGCCTTGAGGAATTTCACCGTGTTTAAAGCCGCGACCAAGATAAGCGTCCACTTCCTTGATCGCTTTGAGGCTACAATGTTTTTTGGAAAGGATGGCCCCTTCCTGACTCACAAAATCTGAGATTCTGAAGTCCACTTTCTCGATTGTTTCATTTGAACTGCGGATAATAATCATCGCTGTCAAACGATCCGCTCGCCACGCCCAATCAAAAAAATGTTTCTTTAATTTTCCATCGACAGCATCATAATCTTTTTGGAAATAATGTCGATTACCTGATGTGATACCTGCTTGCATCGATTCTTTATCCCCCTTTATCTTATACCCACTATAGCAAAATCAAAGTGATGCAAAAAGAGAATAAAGATAGTAAAAAAGATAAAAATCAAGATAAAGAACAAAAAACTAGGCTCCTTTTCGCAAAGTTCTTTGCAAAAGAGAGCCCAGTTAAGCTTTTTATGATGAACTTGTAAAACAGGGTGTGAAGACTTGAGCCTGTTTAAACTCGAAACTTTAAAAACTTCAATGTTTGCTACACCTGTTGCTTTAAAGCCAATCTTCAACACGATTTCCGATAAGTTTGATCCCCATCCAAATAGCATAAAGTAAAAAGATAACTTGGAAAATTGAGAAATAAATCGTTAATTGCCCGATGATAAAAGAAACCACAAGACCGATACTACCCGAATTTAAGCTCGTTTTAAAAATATTCTTTTCAAGCTTATTTCCGTATGCAATACGATAAGATGATTGAATGAAATTAGCGACAATGTCCGGAAATTTAAAACTAAAAGCGGGTATTTTAACTTTTGAGATTTCTTCAGCAAATTCGTAATGGTTTCGCGTTACATGTTTCTCCAAAATTTTCGCATTCACTACGGGGGAAAGAAATGAAAACCAAAGCATTCCGAAGCCTCCAATAAGAGACTCATAAAACCAAGGATAAAAAAGATCAGACAGAAAACCAAAGCTTAGCATCCAAACGACTACAGACAAAACATTGAGAATCAAGAAGTATTTTGTATATCGATTCGTACCAGTTATGCGATAAGCACCGGGATAGAAAAAGAGAGTGATACGATCTGATAAAGACCAATCTTCGAAGTACTCCTCGATGCTTTGTCGATATTTTTCACCTCGAGATTCCCTGCTTATTTGATTAATATCTTCAAATTCTAAACGTGGATACATTGCAGTGATGCTGTAATTGGCAAAAACAGACACCGCTAAGAAAGTGTTTGGATCGATTTCTTCATACATCTCATATTTTAAAAACTGAACCGTGCTTTCCAGGATCTCCTGATAAAGAGCTTGAAAAGCTTTTAGGTAGTCGAATTTTGGAAAACGCTTGGCCGTTCTTTGCTTTTGCGAAAGCCAATCGATCATTTCTTTTGCTTCAGAAGCTTCTAAATACGAAAAACCCTCAGTGAGAAGGCGTGGAAGTTCATAATCATAAACAACCGGAACATCACTATGATTGGTGAAGCTTAAATAATCATTCGCCATCACCACATAACTGTGGACTGGAATATCGTAGCCTTGTTCCAAGACTGCATTCTGAAGAATTTCTCGATGTCTTTCGACTTGCTGAACGGGCAAGGATTGCTGCTCATCCGATGGAACAAAGCGGCCATTGACATATTTATCCATGCGTCCATCAGGATGAATTTCATACTGATGATGTTGCGAAGAAAGTGAAGCAAAGTTTTTAACTTCTAAAAGATGAAGACCTTGTTGATTGATTAAAAGAAGGTCTGTTTCAAACGATTGATCCCCAAAATCAAAAGTTGCGGATGGAAAAAGACCGAATTTAGGTAAATCTGATAGCTTGGAGATAATTTTTTCTTCACCTGCAATGCCCGATTGAGCTCGACGAAGCTCATCCTCCATACTAGCATGCATCGCTGAAAAAGCTTGAACCATGCTGGACTGTGCAATATTAAGAACGGATAAAATTGGTGACAAACTTTCTCGACAAATTTCAAGTTTTTGTGCATAGCCTGGATGATGATAGAATGTCCCTATTTTATTCAAGGATTTGGAAGCTAGATTGGAACTTAAGCGAAAACCCAAATCACCACTGTAAACAAAAGATGCACCGGTATAAAGATTATGGTATGTAATCATATTGAGGATTTCTGTCATGACAAGTTGATTATCCAATGATGCATCGATAACCGACTCAATAATATCTATAGGAAGCTGATAGAGCATGGAAAGCATCCAGTCTTGTGTCTCCTCGATATAGTCTGGCATTTC
>JASLJD010000128.1 GCA_030152625.1 Erysipelothrix sp. | reverse complement strand
GTGAATTTGTTGCCTCTGATGCATTTATTGGTGGCGATGACAGTGTCTTACAATCGGGTCTTAATAACGATATTGCTGCAGCAGTTTCCGGAACATGGCAAGCCGATGCAGTTGAAGATGCTTATGGCGAAAATTATGCAGCTGCTAAACTTCCTGCTATTAACTTAGATGGCGAAGATGTTCAACTTGCAAGTTTTGGTGGCTATAAATTGCTCGGTATCAAAACTTCGACAAAACATCCTGAAGAAGCCATGGCTTTAGCAGAATGGTTATCCAATGAAGAAAGTCAAATCGAACGTTTTAAAGCACGTAAACTGGGTCCTTCGAATATTGTTGCTTCAGAAAGTGATGAAGTCAAAGCGAATGTTGCTTTAGCGGCACTTGCAGAACAAAACGAATTTGCCCAAAGTCAGCAAAATGTTCTAGGATCATTTTGGGAACCAATGGAAGCGTTCGGAACAGAACTCATTGATGGGACAAGCGAAGATATGAAAGCACTTCTCGATAAACTTGTTGACCAAATTGGCGGATAAAGGCTTAAAACGAGGGTAATCCCTCGTTTTTCATTCAAAAGGAAGGTGTTAATTTATGAAAGAAAATTTAAAACGCTTTGTCAGCGGTTTTCGTGAAGGAGACTTTAAAACACGCCTTTCCTATTTGCTAATGGGCTCAGGATCATTTCTAAGGGGGCAGTATGCAAAAGGATTTCTCTATCTTTTTGCTCAAGTTGTTTTCAACATTTATTTCTTTTTCATCGGCATTGACCGTTTAAAAGGACTTAGGAATCTCGGAACTCAAACGCAAGGGAAAGTTTGGGATGAAGCAAAGGAAATTTATATTTATACACAAGGCGATAACTCCATGCTCTTTTTACTCTTTGGTGTTTTAGCTCTTATCATCGTCTTAGCTTTTATCTTACTTTATTTCCGCAATATCCAGATTGCGATTGAAAATCAAAATTTAGAGGAAGAAGGTAAAAAACTACCCAGTTTTCGCGATGAAATTTTTGAATTGTTCGATTCCAAATTTCATGTGACAATTCTATTTTTACCAACCTTGCTAACCTTTTTATTTACAATTCTACCTTTAATTTTTATGATTCTCATTGCTTTCACAAACTTTGATAAGAATCATCAACCGCCTGGGAATTTATTTACTTGGGTTGGTTTAACAAACTTTAAGAATATGTTTTATGGGAATCCTTTGATTTCAAAGACATTCTTTTCCCTCTTATCATGGACCTTTGTTTGGGCCTTTTTTGCAACCTTTTTAAACTATATTTTTGGCATGCTCCTTGCAATGCTGATTAATAAAAAAGGCATTCGCTTCAAAAAGATGTGGCGTACCGTTTTTGTCATTACCATTGCAGTACCACAATTTGTGACCCTTCTTCTCATGTCACAACTCCTTCATGAGTTAGGTCCGGTTAATGTACTCTTGCAAAAATGGGGATTAATCTCAAGTCCCATTCGCTTTTTAAGCAATGGTCGAATCGCTAAATTCACTGTTATTGCTGTGAACTTGTGGGTCGGTATTCCTTATACGATGCTGATTACATCGGGAATTTTAATGAATATTCCTGCAGATTTGTACGAATCAGCCAAAATCGATGGGGCCAGTCCAATCCAACAATTTGCAAACATTACACTTCCTTACATGCTTCATGTCACAACGCCTTATTTAATCACACAATTCATTGGTAATATCAATAACTTCAATGTGATTTACTTATTAACAGGAGGGGGACCGGCCAACTTAAATTACTACCAAGCCGGTGAAACCGATCTTCTTGTGACATGGCTCTACAAATTAAGTTTAACCGAGAAAAACTACGCATTAGCATCAACGGTCGGGATTATTATTTTCCTTATCAGTTCATTTCTATCCTTGGTGGTCTTTAATAAATCCATGGATGAAGGAAGGGAGACACAATTTCAATGAGAAACAAAGCAAAAAGACAATCAACGCTTGGTCATATCTTTTTAACGCTTTTATCGATTGTATGGCTCCTACCAATCGTATGGCTTATTATGACCTCATTTCGTGAAGAACCTGGATCTTTCACAAGCTATATCATTCCCAAAGGTTTTACCTTGGATAATTATAAGTTGCTTTTTACAGATACAAGCCTCTTCAATTTCCCGCGATGGTTTATGAACACTTTGTTTGTTGCGGTTATTTCATGTATTATTTCAACCATTCTTGTCTTAGCAACAAGCTATGCATTCAGCCGCTTACGATTTCGTTTTAGAAAACCTATGATGAACGTTATTCTTGTTTTAGGCATGTTCCCAGGTTTTATGTCCATGATCGCTATTTATCATATTTTAAAAGCGATGAACCTTCAGCAATCACTTTGGGCCTTGGTCTTGGTTTATTCAGGTGGCGCAGCTATGGGTTACTATATTTCCAAAGGATTCTTTGACACCATTCCTCGTTCAATCGATGAATCAGCGATGCTTGATGGAGCAAGCAAAAGTCAAATCTTTTGGCATATTACCTTGCCCTTGTCAAAGCCGATTGTAATTTACACGATTCTCACATCTTTCATCGCCCCTTGGGTCGATTTCATTTTTGTCAGTGTCATTATGAAAGATAATTATCAAAATTACACGGTTGCTTTAGGGCTTTATCAGATGCTCACTCGTGAACATATATATCAATACTTTACCCGATTTGCAGCGGGTGCTGTCGTCATTGCGATTCCAATTACCATTCTCTTTGTTTATATGCAAAAATACTATGTGAGTGGGGTAACAGGAGGCTCGGTTAAAGGATGAGAAAGTTATCCTTTGTCTTACTCATTAGCATCCTTTTTCTAACAGCTTGCCAAACAAAAGCGGAAAGCAGTGGCGCCTACTATCAAATTTTTGTAAGAAGTTTCGCGGACAGTGATGGCGATGGGATTGGTGATTTTAAAGGAATTGAAGAGAAGTTGGATTATCTTGTAGATCTTGGTGTCGAAGGGATCTGGTTGACCCCCATCCACCCATCGCCAACATATCACGGCTATGATGTAACGGATTATAAAGCGGTGCATCCTGACTTTGGCGATTTGGAAGATTTTCAAAGTCTTGTGGATGCGACGCATGAAAAAGGTATGAAATTGATCATTGATTTTGTGGTCAATCACAGTTCCAGTGAACATCCCTATTTCATCGAAGCTAAAAAAGAAGTCGAAAAAGGTTCCTGTACACAAGACGATACCTACTGTCATTATTATCATTTCTCCAATGAAGCCCTGCCACATTATGTCAAAGAAGACAGTTCGCTATGGTATGAAGCGGTCTTTTGGTCCGGGATGCCAGATTTTAATCTCGACCATCCAGAGCTCCGTGAAGAATTCATTGAAG
>JASLJD010000012.1 GCA_030152625.1 Erysipelothrix sp. | reverse complement strand
GATGTCCTCGTTGATGGCCCATTTCTTCTTCAAAAGAAAAGCATGGCAGCACTCTTTCGAGGTTCAAGTAATCAACGCATCTTGGACGTCCCTAAATCATTGGCAAAACAAGAGGCAGTATTGCTTGAAAAATTCATCGATTTAGAAAAAGAAGAAGAAAAGAAAAATCCCGAAATTTTTATATAGAAAAAAGAGCTCTTAGAGCTCTTTTTTGTCATTCATCCCCAAAAGTCTAAGATTCATTCTCAAGATATAAAAACTTTAATCGACCACGATCCTCTTGAGTCAAATCAAATTCTTCCTCAAAGTAACGATCAAAATCACCGTACTTTTCAAGAATAATCGAAAAACTAGCTTCTAGATACTGCGGCATCACAACCAACCCGGCTAGCTTACGAAGAAGAACATCCTCAGTTTGACCATTAAGACGGCGATATTCATTTTCTAAAATTTGTTCATAGGCATTCATTGATTGTAAATAATCCATCATGATGGCATCTTCATGAACATCTAAAGCCTTAAGGATCAATGCCGAAGCAAGACCTGTTCGATCTTTACCCGCTGTACAATTGTGCAATAACTTTATCGCCTTATCTTCTTTTTTCAAAACATCGAACATATTACGATACGCTGGATTAGAAAAAGGAATTTGTTGATAGAAATCAATCATCGCTTGCATATCTAAAGTAACAGGTTTTTCTTCCTTATCGAAACCACCAAGATATTCCGAGGCAGAAATACGATGGACGTGTTTTGCAAATTCATCATGACGCTCTTCTTTATCTAACTCACTGGACTCTCGATAATCAAACAAATGGTCGATTTCAAGTTCTTTCAAGAAAAAAACATCTTCTTCTGTTAAATCGCGATAGGATCCACTGCGATAAAAATGGCCTTTTTTTACACGACGACCATCGCGTGTTGGCAAGCCACCGAAATCTCTAAAATTAATTAATTCCGACATACTCTTTCCTCCATTTTTAAGTAATCTTACCACAATTTAAGGAATTAGCAAACACTTGATGCCAAAAGGATATTCATACTTAAAAATCACTCATAAAAAAGAACTTCCTTTTTGAGGAAGTTCTTTTTACTTCGTTTATTTACCAAGAAGTTTGAACATATTCGCTTTATATACTTCAACCCCTGGTTGATCGAAAGGGTTGACATCGATCATGTAAACCGTCATTGCAAGTGCCTTGAAGAAGAAATAAACAAGATAGCCGAAGTGATAGGCATCCATTTTTTCTAATTCAATGATAACATTTGGCACCTCGCCTGTTTCGACATGAGCTTGTAATGTTCCCTTCATCGCCTGCTCATTCACCCAATGGAGATCTTTTCCAGATAAATAGTTAAGTTGATCGTCATCTTCTTCTTCACTTGGAATCTCTGCATTTAAAAGCGGTTCATTAATCCAAAGCAGAGTTTCAAAGAGCACTTTTTTTCCTTCCTGAACAAATTGTCCTAAAGAGTGAAGATCTGTTGAGAAGTTTACACTTGCTGGTAAAAGTCCTTTGCCTTCTTTACCTTCTGATTCTCCAAGAAGTTGCTTCCACCATTCCGCAAAAAACACATGATGTGGTTCATAAGTCACAAACATCTCCACATCTTTGCCTTGTTTTTCTAAAATACGTCGAGCTACTGCGTATTGATAAGCGGCATTATCTTCTATTTTTTCCTTTGCGAAATCAACTGTCGCCTCGGATACACCACGCATCATTTCATCAATATCAATACCGGCTGCAGCGATCGGTAAAAGTCCGACTGGAGTGATAACAGAGAAGCGACCCCCAATATCATCTGGAATAACAAATGTTTCATAACCTTTTTTATCGGCAAAATCTTTGAGAACCCCTTTATTTGCATCCGTTGTCGCATAAATGCGTTCTGCCGCCTCTTCTTCACCATATTTTTCTTCCATAAATTGGCGAATCATACGGAAAGCTAAAGAAGTCTCTGTGGTTGTTCCTGATTTCGAAATAACATTTAAAGCAACTTCTTTATCTTTAATATAGTCCAAAGTACGAACAAGTGCTGTCGACGAAAAAGTGTTTCCAATAAAAAGCACTTCTAAATCATCTTGATAAAGCGGACCTTGAAGCATTTCAATGGCTGCACGACTACCAAGATATGAACCACCAATACCACATACAAGCAAAACATCTGCCTGTTCACGAATTTTTTTAGCTGCTGTTTTCACACGCGAAAACTCATCACGGTCAAAATTCTCTGACCAGTCAAGCCAACCTAAAAAATCACTGCCTTGACCCGTTTTTTCATGAATCATAGCGTGAACTTTTGAAACTTGTTCTTGATAATCTCTAATTTCTTCTTCCAACAAAGCATGTTCTAAGTTTACTTTGATCATTCTATTCTCCCTTTCTCCTATCCATTCGGGCAAACTTTTAGCTAAAGTTGTGAAACCTTTTTCAGATTTTGGTAAGAGAGGACGGCGATACGTTTCGTCAACTCTTTCCTTTCGCGAAGAATAGTCCAATGCCTTCAAAGACAAACGCAAGTGCTTTTGACCTTCGCGATTGTCAATCACTTTAGCAATAACTTTCTCCCCGTCTTTCACAAAACGGCGAATATCACGAACAAAATCCTCAGATATTTCTGAAATATGGATCAAACCAGAAGCATTTTCGTCAATTTTAACGAAAGCCCCATAAGGTTGAATCCCCGTAATCACACCCTCAACAATTTGCCCATTTTTATATTCTTTTTTGCTCATTCTTTCAAAACCTCTCTTATTATAACATATCTTTTCTCTTTTTTTTCAAGTCCTATAAAGTAAATGACTTGGTTTTTACACCCAATAAAACTATAATGATAGAAACCGAGGTGGAAGCATGACATTAGAAGATCAAATTCGAAAAACATTGAATCGACTCCGACCATACATTCAAATGGACGGTGGTGATATGGAGTTTGTCAGCATCGACACAGATGGTGTCGTAACCGTTCGACTTCATGGCGCTTGTGTAGGTTGTGTCCTCTTGGATTATACACTAAAAGGAGCTGTTGAAGCGCTATTAATGGATGAACATCCCGAGGTAACAGCCGTTATCGCTGAAAATGGATAAAAAGCTTGAGCTTGTCTCAAGCTTTTTTATTGCCTTGCCACTCTTCCCACTCTCTACCAAAGGGTAAATCAGATAAAACCGCAACAGGCGGAATTTGAATTCGCTTAAAACTCGCTTTTTTAACTTGATTATCAAACCATTCTAAATCCTCAAGAAAAGCTTTTCTATCGTCCAATCCATAAAAAGACAGATATTGACCAAGCGCTGTTTTCTCTAAATCACCTTGATCATAGGCTGCAATAATCGCTTCTTTGGAAAAGCGCATGAGATACTCAAGAAGAAGATCATGATAGCCCCACTTCATGGGATCAAGTTGTTCTTCACGTAATTCTGCTGTCGGGGCAAAATCCCATTTAATCTTATCGGCATAAATTTGTGGCAACAAATTCTTAGGAACAACTTCCTTATCCAAACGTTTATTGATGCTTTCTCCTAAAATACCCACTTCAATTTTACTGAGATCTGCCAAGGGCGACAAGGCCCCTATGGCATCACCATAAAGCGTTGCATAACCCATTGCGGTCTCAATTTTATTCCCATTATTAACAACAACACCATTACGAACACTGGCAACAGACATTAGCAAGTGCCCTCGTAAACGTGCTTGGATATTCTCGTGAGCAAGCCCTTCAGAAACATCGATCTTTTCCAATTTCAAAGTTTCAATGGTCTCATTCACTAAGTTTTCAATCGGCAAAACGAGTAAATCAGAAGCAAAAAATTCCGCCATATAAGAAGCGTTATTACGACTTTTCTCTTGATTATACTGACTTGGCATCGTTACAGCTATCACACGTTCTTTTCCTAAAGCTAAATTCAAAAGCGCATAGGAAACAGAACTATCAAGCCCACCTGACAATCCCACTACCCAATTAGGATAAAAACCCAAAGCCTCTTCATCAAAGAAACGAATAAGATAGATTAAATGATCCAAGATATCGTCGACTTCTAAAAGATCATTTTTACGTTCCCACAAAGAACTATTCATTGGCGTAGATACTTCCTTATAAGCAGCCAAAACTTTAAACTGTTCTTTTTCATAATAGACCGAACGTCCATCTGCCAAATACACAGACTTCGTAAAATTTTGTAAACTTAGCGCGTTCACAAAAAGATATTCATCAAAAATCTTGCTTAGAAAACTTCGACGTTTCATCACACGATGTTTACGCCAAGGATCATTGGCTAAAATAATGTGGTGATCGGCATCGGATCGCTGAATCGACTCATCAAAAAGATAAAAAGCATAGCGTTTTCCATGCAGTTCAAAAATGTTTTGTGAGTTTTCTTTTGCATACAAATCACTGAACTGATGACGATGACTTTGACTAATCATTTGTACATGGCCTTTTGAGGCAAGATAAATATAGTTCGACTTCCCTTCAACGCTCCCCCAGACAACAAGCAAATCACCTGAATTTTCAATGATTTCTCGGTGTGCTTTCTCCAATCTTTTTTGAAAAGAACTCTCTTCAAACATTCTTGCTGGTAAATATGATGTCAAGGCCATATTAGGGAACACAAGCATATCCGCATCTTTATGATCTTCCATTAACTTTAAAATATTAGCAAGGTTTTTTTCTATTTGTCCGGCATAAACTCTCATTTGTGCTACTATGATATCCATTCTGGTCACTCCTCCAATTGACGATATCGCTCATAAGTGAAAACAGCAACCGATGAAACAGTGCTCATTGCCATGCGCGATGAATAAGTCATTTTGACCTTCTCGTCCGCTTCATCTAAAACTTCTCGAGAAATTCCTCGCATCGCTCCACCAATAACTAGACACATTTTATTTGGAAACTGATAATCTTGCAGACGTTTGTTTTTAGAATCGCGATGGGTTGCGACAATCGAAAGTTCTTTTTCTTTTAAAAAGCGAAGGTCTCGAATTAAATCTTCCGACTCAATCCAAAGCATCTTCTCACTGGCACCTGCACTGCTTCGAATAACAATGCTTTCATTATCATAAAAATCATAAGCAGGTGTCATTAAAGCATCAAATCCCATTGCATGGCTTGTTCGTAAAATTTCTCCCATATTGTAAGGGTCTCGAACACCTTCCACAAGAAGAACACTCAATGTTTCTTTCTTAAAAGGTATTTCTTCCAATCGATCACTTTTTCTTTTTTCTATTTTCGCAAGATACCCGCCATGTCCTTTATCGCCACATAAAACGTCCATTTCTTCACGCTCACAAAAAACAAGCGGAATATCCTTAGCAATTCTTTTAATATAGCGTGTATCCCCATTATTCCTACCCTTTAGTAAATATACTTTTTCAACGGATCTTCGAGGGTTTTCCAAAACCGCTTTAACACTTATTTTGCCAATCGCAAACATTTCTCACATCTCCTACTCTCATTTTACAACAAGTTCTTCTGTTTCCAAAATAAAAAAGGCCTTTTACACTTGGAAAAAGGCCCAGCCAATATATATTAGAAATAGATCTAAGAAAAAACCTTCCAATCCCCAAAAAGATAAAAATGATTCAAAACGAGGGAAACTCAGGTAAGAAAATCGTATCCCAATAATCATTAGAAGAAGAATGCTTAAAACCGTCTTACCCACCCAACGATTGTTTTTCTTAGCCTTAGGGGATAGGGTGTAACCAATGCCTAAAAGGAGTGAAATCCAAATCAACTCCTTCAAAAAAAGCCAATTTTCCGGTATGAAACGGTGTGTTAAGGACCAAAGAAAAGCAGTTATAAACAATTGAATTAAGGCTCGATAGACAGGTTTCATTTTTCTTCCCCCCTTAGGATTGCTAAACGCTGGCCGAAATACAAGAATATTGACGGAAGGAAAGTCGAAACTAACCAAGCCAAAGACCAAGAACCTTCCGGAACTTTCCCATACATAGCGGTTCCAAACAAAGGATTAATAACCATATAAGTAACCCAAGTTGACTCTCGAGCATACAAAGAAAAATGTAAAGAAAGCGCTAAAAAACTCGCTGTAAAAATAATCATTAAAGCAAACAATCCATATTCAATCTTGCGCATATAGTCTTCATTAAAGTTTAAAGCGATCATCGATAAAATACCAACGATAAAATAGATGAAGGCTGCATAAAGACTCACAAGCAAAACTTGTACAGCAAAAGACCAATTTCGAATGATTTCATTTAAAGGATGACCAAAATTAAAAAGCAATAAATGAAACAACCCCGTTATGATTTGTAAAGTTAAAATAAAAAGAATTGGCCGAATCTTGTCTCTCATAAAAAAGGCCTCCTTACTTATTTGTTATTATAACACTTTTCGATGAGGAATAAACATGCTATCACCAAAGGAAAAGAAGCGATAATCATGCTTGAGCGCATGCTCATAAGCAAAAATTGTTTCTTCTTTACCTGCAAACGCACTGACTAACATAATCAAACTTGACTTTGGTAAGTGGAAGTTGGTGAGCATTCCATCGACAACTTTAAATTCATAACCAGGGTAAATAAAAATGTCACTTTCACCATGAAAGCTTTTAAGCGGTAAGGATTTTTGCCCCAATGTTTCTAAAGCACGGACGGTGGTTGTTCCCACAGCACAAATTCGTCGTTTTTCTTTCATCGCAAGATTCAAACGATCAACTGTCTTTTGGTCGACGAAAAACTCCTCGCTATGCATAGCATGATCTTCGATCTTTTCAACTTTTACCGGACGAAAAGTTCCCAATCCGACATGTAAAGTTAAAAAGAGTAATTCAACGCCTTTTTTTCGCAAAGCCTCAAGGATTTCATCGGTGAAATGCAGCCCCGCTGTCGGTGCTGCAGCACTCCCTAATTCTTCAGAATAAACAGTTTGGTAACGCTCAGGATTATCCAAAGTTTGATGAATGTATGGTGGTAAAGGCATTTCACCCAATGCTTCTAAAACCTCCAAGAGAATCCCCTCATAATGAAGTTTAAAACGACGAAGACCTTCGGGTAAAACCTCAACACATTGAGCTCTTAATCGTCCCTCACCAAAAGTGACCCATGTTCCTTCTTTCACAACTTTTGCATTCCCGACCAAACATTCGGCTAAATCGTCTTCAAGTTTTAAAATCAGTAACTCAACTTTTGCGCCTGTTTCTTCTTTTAAACCAAAAAGCCTTGCTGGCATCACACGCGTATCGTTAAATACCAAAACATCGCCTTCTTCAAAATAATCAACAATATCAAAGAAATGGCGATCTTCAATCTTTTTTCCTTGATTTAAAACCAATAATTTTGACTCACTACGTTTTTCACTTGGATATTGCGCAATTTTTTCTTGGGGTAAATCAAAATCAAATTCATCAACACGCATTTTTCTCACTCCTTTAAAATAAAAATAAGGACGATTACGTCCTTATCTTACCAGCCTGGATGATCTTCACTATCGATACCGTAGGAAGCATAGACTTCCTCTTTAAGCTCTAAGAGACGATCTTCCTTAATCGCTTCACGCATCTCTTCCATTAAATTTAAGAGAAAACGAAGGTTGTGAAGTGAAAGCAAACGCATTCCCAAACCTTCATTAGAACGAATAAGGTGTCTTAAATAGGACTTTGTATAATTTTGACAAGCTTCGCAATCACAATTCGGATCAAGTCTTGAGAAGTCATATTCATACTTTTTATTTTTAATATTGACTCGACCAAGCGATGTCATCGCCGATCCATGACGGGCTACACGTGTCGGCAAGACACAATCAAACATATCCACACCACGAATCACACCCTCAAAAAGACCATCGACACTACCAACACCCATTAAATATCGCGGCTTATCCTCAGGCAAATGCTTGATGCTGTCATCAATCATCTTGTACATCACATCTTTAGGCTCACCAACACTGGTTCCACCGATGGAATAACCTGGGAAATCCATTTCCACAAGCGTTTTCGCGGATAGTTCACGCAGATCTTCAAATTCTCCACCTTGTACAATACCAAAAAGAGCTTGGTCATGGGGTCTTTGATGGGCTTTTTGACCTCTTTCAGCCCAACGAAGAGTTCTTTCGACACTTTCTTTCATGTATTCATATGAGACAGGATATGGCGGGCATTCATCAAAGCTCATGATGATATCCGCTCCTAAGTCATTTTGAATTTCAATCGCTTTTTCAGGACTTAAAAACAACTTTTCTCCACTCAAATGATTTCTAAAATAAACACCTTCTTCTTCTATTCGGCGTATTTTACCAAGCGAGAAAACTTGAAAGCCGCCACTATCTGTTAAGATTGGGCCGTCGTAATTCATGAAACGATGCAGACCCCCCGCTTGTTTAACAACATCTTCCCCAGGACGAATCCATAAATGATAAGTATTACTGAGGATAACTTGTGAGCCTATTTTGTATAGATCCTCAGGTGTCAGAAACTTAACAGTTGCCAAGGTTCCCACTGGCATAAACATCGGGGTTTCCACCGTACCATGCGGTGTTTCTATTTTCGTATAGCGAGCCTTGCTTTCACTCGACTTTTTTAAAATTGTTTGTTTAATTGGACTCATTCCATTTTTCACTCCTACGTTGTCTCTTACGATCGCTTGCCTTTAAGAGTTTTTTGCGTAAGCGAATATGTTTGGGTGTTACCTCAACCAGCTCATCCTCACGAATGAATTCAATCGCTGATTCAAGTGTTATCGGAATCGGTGTGACAAGCTTCATCGCCTCATCACGTCCAGAACTTCGTACAGCAGTCGCTTTTTTATTTTTGGTTGGATTAACTTCCATATCCATATCACGTGCTGATACGCCGACAATCATCCCTTCATAAACTTCTGTTTGGGCGCCAATAAAGAATTCTCCACGTTCTTGTAAATGGAAAATAGAGTAGGTCATCGCTTCACCTGTTTCCGTAGAGACCATGGAGCCATTTTGGCGTTGAGGAACTTCTCCAC
>JASLJD010000095.1 GCA_030152625.1 Erysipelothrix sp. | reverse complement strand
GCAGCTTCTTATCCTTATAAACATCGACCGTGTTCTTGTTGACGGTATCCGTAAAGAAGATATAAGGATAACCAATTTCTACACGACGTTGAAGGACTTTCGCCCAAACACTTCGTTTTTCCGTATCCCCTTCGATCATTTCTTTCATCCATTGATCGCTCACGGTAACACCATGGGTCAGTTCTTGAATAGGATTGCCTTCGGTACCGATTTCTAAAAATTCCAAAATATCTGGATGATCGATGGGAAGATAAGGTGCGAAACGGCCGCGGCGGGTGGAACCTTGGGATACCACATCAATGATGGTTTCGAAAAGTTTCATAAAGTGTACTGAACCGGATGATTCACCGTTATTGGTGATGGCGGCGCCACGTGGACGCAGGGAACCAAAATAACCCGATGTTCCTCCGCCAAATTTACTCATCATCCCTACTTCTGCTTGCGTAAATAAGATCCCGCCCATATGATCCGGAATATGGGATCCAAAACAGCTGATGGGTAAACCTTTATCGATCCCGAAGTTTGACCATACGGGTGAAGATAAAGAATAATAACCTTTTTCCATATAGCCGTAAAACTTATCGGCAAAACCTTCCAATTCTAAAATTTCCTCCGCCTTATCGGCAATAAAACGGACGCGTTCTTCTGGACTGACCCCTTCTGTAAGATAGCCCCTTGATAAAAATAAGCGACTGTGTTCATTAAGCCATTTCATCGATTTTTATTCCCCTTTCTTTAAAATAAGTCATCAGCAGTGATGCTGCGTGTGCGCTTGGTGTAGTTAATGGAACGTTTGACAAAAAAGTCAACATGCTTGGTGGCGACAACTTCATCATCAAACCAATCGGTTGCTTCCACTGCTTTCTCATCGACCTCAAAGATCGGATCATAGCCAACACTGATCAATGAATTATTTAAGCGGTTTTTCACAAATTCCTTCACCGTTGCTTTGGGCATGAAGTCAAGATCACCCTCTTCATAAATCCAATCAATAACAATTTCCTCAGACTCATAAGCAAGTTCGCAAGCCTCGATGACCATGCGCTCCATCTCATCATCAAACCACTCAGGATGTTCATCACGAATAATGTTGATGATTTCAATCCCAAAAAGACCGTGGATTTGTTCTTCTTTGGATGTTGCCTCAATGGCATTGGACATGCCTTTAAAAAGATTTTTGTATTTGTTGAAGGACATGATAATTAAAAACTGTGAGAACAGGGAAACATGCTCAATAAATAAGGAGAAAAGTAAGATCGACAGGGTATAATCGCGATCACTTTCAGTTCGTGCTAAAACGGTACTCTTGGTTAAATAATCCACTCTTTGCATCAAAGCAGGAATCTCTTTAATCTTCTCAAATTCATGGTTCAAACCCAAGATTTCAAGCAAGTGTGAGTACGCATCGTGATGACGCACTTCACTTTCTGCAAAGGTATAACCAACTGATCCGATCTCTGGTTTTGGCATACGATGGTACAAATCACCCCAGAAGGTCTTCACCGCGACCTCAACTTGCGCAATGGCCAACATGGCATTTTTAATCGCAGTCCTTTCGGCATCATTCACATTGACTTTGAAGTCATGAATATCTGAAGTGTAGTTAAATTCTGTATGCAGCCAGTATGAATGCTGAATGGCTTCTTTATATTCAAGCAGTTCGGGATATTCATACGGTTTTAAATTCAAACGAAAGGCAAAGATATCTGGCTTCCGCGCTTGATTTCTTTTCTCTCGATATAAAATATAAGCCTTCGCTGTCTTTTTATACTCGGATCCTAAAAGCGCTTCTTCCACAAGGTCTTGCACTTTCTCAACCGTCAAGTTTTGATGATCGCTTTCTTCAATCAATTTTAAGACATCTTCTGTTAGACGTTCAGCTTCTTTGAGCCCAAACTCTTCCGTTTGATTTCCCGCCTTTTCAATCGCTCGGGTAATTTTACTCGCGTCAAATTCAACAATAGAACCATCTCTTTTCGTAATGGTCACACCATCATTCCTCCCTATATTATATTATTTTCATATCGTTATCGTATCGAAAAACACTTAGAAGCTCAATGATTATACTTATCCCTTTTTATCGCGAAAGGAGATTCAGCCCGAATTCAAGCCCTGTTTTCTCAAAAAAATTCTTTCTTTTTGTATGCCTATTTTTTAACAAGCACTCAAGCATTCTCTTTCCAAATCCTTTCCGATAAAAAAGAAGGCAATCAACCTTCTTTTTTATTGCATTTTAAACTCGGCATAAAGATCTTCATAAAGATCCAAAACCTTTTCAACATCAACATAAAAGAAGGTGTTCTTAGCGGCTTCTTCTGGTAGATTTAAAAGCGGATTATTTTTAAAATCTTCTGATAAGTAATCCAAGGCTTCTTTATTCACATTCGTAAATTGAGTTGTCTCCGATATTTTCGCACTGACTTCACCGGAAAGGAGATAATCTAAAAACTGATAGGCAGCTTCAGGATTCGGTGCTTGCTCCGACATCACAAAAGCATCAATATAAATGGGGAAACCTTCTTTGGGAAAAACAGCTTTCAAGTCAGGATTTTGAGCGATCGCTTTGGCTGCTTGGTTGGAATACATAAAACCGGCCACTGCTTCAGCATTTAAAATGGAATCCTCAGGCATATTGGTTTCAAAACGAACAATGTGATCACGAAGAGCAAAAAGTTTTGTCTTCACAGCTTCAATTGCTTCTGGATCTGGATCGTTGACCTCTTGTCCCAAGGCTTTCGAAACAATCCCCATCACCTCAACCGCGCCATCAATCGTCACCAAACTGTTTTTCAATTCATCTTGCCATAAGTCATCAAAGGCCTTAATCGGCTTAGCCCCTTTCGCTTCGACAGCTTGTTCATCCACAAGCAAAAGGGCCGTTGACACCGCATAAGGAATAGAATAAGCATCTTCTGGATCGAAGTACTTAGCACGATAAGCTTCTTGAATATTATCAAGGTTCTTGATTTTGCTTTGATCGAGCTTTTGAATTTGTCCATTTTGACGTAAAATATCGACCATATAGTCTGTTACAATCGCAAGATCGTACTGATCACCACTGTTTTCAAGCAAGGATTGCATTTCTTCATTGGAAGTAACTTCTTTATACTGTACTTTGATGCCTGTTTCTTTTTCGAAATCCTCAATCACTTCACGCGGTACAAAATCTCCGCCCCAAGTCATGAGGCTGATGCTTTCACTGGCATCTTTGCTCCCACATGCACTCAGCATAAGGATCATGGCTAATAATAAGAAAATCATTTTTTTCATTTGTCATTCGCTCCTTCATAAGATGGTTTCTTTTGACTGAAACCTAAAATTAAAAATGTAGTCAATAAAATAACGGTGCATAATGCATTGATTTTTGGACTCAAACCCACCCGCATCATCGAGAAGATATGTACGGGTAAAGTACTTTGACTCCCCGAG
>JASLJD010000025.1 GCA_030152625.1 Erysipelothrix sp. | reverse complement strand
ATTTTTGAACTTTTCTTAGCCTTTCTAATGATGTTTCTGAGTATGGGTCCAATGTTATCTTCAAGTTTAGACAAAGTTTTTGCGGGACATCAAGTTCTCAATGCACATCTTCAATTTCTTATTTCTTTGATGATTCTATCTTTACATTATAATAACTTGAAAAGAGGTTTTTATTTACTGATTAAAAGGATACCGAACATGGATTCACTGGTTGCGATGGGAAGCAGCAGTGCTTTCTTATTCAGTTTTTATCACTACATTCTTTTACTTTTTGGTGAGAAAGCGTCTTTTGATCACTTATACTTTGAATCTTTTGTGGTTATTCTTGTTTTCATTTCTTTAGGTCGTTATCTTGAGGATCAAAGCAAAGAAGCTACGAAGTCCGCTTTGAATGAACTTTCAAGACTGCAACCTAAAACAGCCCTTATCTTGCGTAACGGGGTTGAAGAAAGCATTCCTAGCTATATGATCCAAAAAGGTGATCATATCGTCTTGAAAGCAGGGATGCGTGTCCCCAGTGATGGAAAGATCATTCAAGGGGAAGCTTCTTTGGATGAGTCGATTTTAAGTGGGGAAAGTATGCCTTTAGATAAAGCTGTTGGCGAAGAAGTTTATTCGGGCACACTTTTGTCCAGTGGCTATCTTGTTTATGAAAGTGAAAAAAATGTTGCTCAGTCGAGTTTATCTTCGATTGTGGATGCGGTAGAAAAAGCACAAATGCAAAAGGCACCGATTGCTCGTTTAGCTGATCGTGTAGCTTCTGTTTTTGTACCGATTGTCTTAGTGATTGCCTTACTTTCTTTTGCTTTTTGGTTGTTTTATGCTCGAGATTTTGAACACAGCCTGATGATTTTTGTTTCGGTTTTATTGATAGCTTGTCCTTGTTCTTTGGGATTGGCAACTCCCACAGCCTTAATGGTCGCTACCGGTAGGGCTGCAGAACAGCATTTAATTTTTAGAAATGCAGCTTCGCTGGAAGCTTTATCGGAGATCGATCTTGTTTTCTTTGATAAAACGAAAACCCTGACGAAAGGTGAAATCAGTCTTGTTGATGAGCTTTATCTGGAAGATCAAAAAACGGCAGACAGTTTAGCTTATAATATGGAAATAAAGTCGGAACATCCTTTAGCCCAAGCTTTTATGGATTTAGAAGCAGAATCGATGTCATTGGATGGGTATCAAACGGTCTTTGGAAAAGGCATTGTAGCCCAATATCAAGGAAAGAATATTTACATGGGCAGTGAGGCGTGGATGGATGATTTGGGTATTGAAAGCGGAATGATTGATGACTTTAAAAATGAACAATATCAAGAAGGACGGAGCTTAGTTTATCTTGCCGTTGAGAAAGATCTGTATGCGGCCTATGCTTTGGAAGATGAAATGAGAACTTCCAGTTTAAAAATGATTGAGGCGTTAAAAGCGCAAGGGAAAAAACTCTATATTCTAAGTGGTGATCATCCTAAGACAGTGGGGAGTATTGCGAAACGCTTAAATCTAGAATATAAGGCCAATATGCTTCCTGAAGATAAAGCGAATTTTGTTGAAGCGATGCAAGAAGAATATCGTGTGGCTATGGTGGGGGATGGTGTGAACGATGCTATTGCCTTAGTTAAGGCTGATGTCGGTATTGCGATTTCAGAAGGTGCTGATGTAGCCTATGAGGCAGCGGACTTGGTCTTGATGAGCGATGACCTTGAAGCATTAGCTTTTGCTTTTTCCCTTAGTGAAAAAACCATGCGAATTATTCGACAAAATCTTTTTTGGGCTTTTGCTTACAATGTTTTAGGCATTCCTTTTGCAGCTGGTTTTGTTCATCTTGTCTTTGATGGACCATTTCTTAATCCGATGATTGCGGGAATGGCGATGGCTTTCAGCTCCATTACGGTCGTTTTGAACGCTCTCCGTTTACGCAAGATGAAAATTGAAGTATAATAGAAACAGGATATAAGGAGTGTGGCTGTGAATGAAGCGAATTATTTTTGTTGAAGATTTAAAAACAGAAGAAGATGTGGAGAAAATTCAAATGGAGCTTGAAAATACACGTCTTCAGTTTACTGTTAGCTTGCCTTCAAAAGCGGTTATTGTGCATGGAGACAATGATGCACTTTATGCAGCAAAGCAAGCAATTGCACAAGCGGGTTACACAATTATGTGAAACCTGCTTTTTTAATGTGAATATGCGAACAAAGTCGGACTTTTCGTTGTGAATGCGAGGGATATTTGCTATAATGGGAGTTGTGAATAAGGAGGCAAATATGGCTAAGAGAACAGTTAAAGATTTGGATGTTAAAAATCAACGTGTTTTAGTACGTGTTGACTTTAACGTTCCACTTCAAGATGGCGTAATTACCGATGACAATCGGATTGTCGGTGCTCTTCCAACAATCGAGTACCTTGTTGAAAATGATGCGAAGGTAATTTTGCCCTCACACTTAGGTAAAGTTAACCACAAAGATGAGGAGCAACTTGCCAAAGACAAAGCAAGCAAAAGCTTAAAACCGGTTGCGGCGCGTCTGCAAGAACTTGTACCAGATGTTAAAGTACATTTTGTTCCTGCAACACGTGGTGCAGAGCTTGAAAATGCAATTGCTGACTTGAATGCAGGCGAGATTCTTGTCATGGAAAACACACGCTTTGAAGCGGGTGAAACAAAAAATGATGAAGAACTTGCGAAATATTGGGCAAGTCTTGGCGATTTATTCGTCAATGACGCTTTTGGAACAGCTCACCGTGCCCACGCTTCAAATGTGGGAATCGGAAGTTTATTACCATCAGCACTTGGCTTTTTAGTTGAGAAAGAAGTTAAGTTCTTAGGGGAAGCAATTTACTCACCAAAACGTCCATTTGTGGCGATTTTAGGTGGCGCAAAAGTCAGTGATAAAATCAATGTCATTGAAAATTTGTTGGAAATTGCGGATAAAGTCATCGTCGGTGGAGGAATGGCTTATACATTCTTCAAGGCACAAGGCTATGAAATCGGGACATCTTTAGTTGAAGAAGATCGTATTGATGTTGCGAAAGCAATCCTTGAAAAAGCAGACGGAAAGCTTATCTTACCTGTTGATAATGTTGTCGCAAAAGAATTTGCTGAAGACGCAGAGTACAAAGTGGTGAAGTCAACAGAAATTCCTGCCGATTACATGGGACTTGATATTGGTCCGAAAACGATTGAACTCTTTAAAAACGAAATCAAAGATGCAAAGACTGTTGTATGGAATGGTCCAATGGGCGTCTTTGAATTTGAAAACTTTGCAAAAGGTACCTTTGGTATTTGCGAAGGCATCACAGAAGTAGAAGATGTTTTAAGTGTTATCGGTGGTGGCGATTCAGCCGCTGCAGCAATCCAATTAGGATTTAAAGATGATATCACACATATTTCTACCGGTGGTGGAGCAAGTCTACAGTTTATGGAAGGAAAGGAGTTGCCAGGGATCGCTGTAATCCCGGATAAATAATATGAGAAAACCTGTTATTTTTGGAAATTGGAAAATGAATAAGACAAATGCCGAAACAAAAGCATTTTTCGAAGCAGTCGATACACACGTAACAGACAAAGCAGATTTTGGGGTGGCTGTACCATTCACAGCACTTCACACAGCAAAAGAAGGTTCAACAAAACTTCATGTTGCTGCCCAAAACATGCATTTTGAAGCAAATGGCGCTTACACAGGCGAAGTTTCAGCAGAAATGCTTAAAGAACTCGGTGTCGATTGGGTTGTTTTAGGACACTCAGAGCGTCGTCAATACTTCAATGAAAGCGACAAAGACGTCAACAAAAAAGCTGTTGTCGCGATTGAAAATGGTATGACACCAATTATTTGTGTTGGTGAGTCCATTTATGAATTTGAAGCGGATAAGACTGAAGAAGTCGTTCGTAAGCAAGTGTCCGCAGCACTTACCGGCCTCGATGCAGAAGATGTTAAAAACCTTGTTATCGCATACGAACCTATTTGGGCTATTGGTACAGGTAAGAGTGCAACCGTTGAAATTGCACAAAACACTTGTGCATTAGTACGTGATGAGGTCCGTAATCTTTTCGGTGAAGAAGTTGCCGATGCAGTCCGTATTCAATACGGTGGATCTGTCAAACCAGAAAACATTGAAGAATACATGGCTCAAGAAGATATCGATGGGGCACTTATTGGTGGCGCATCCCTTGAAGCAGATTCATTCAAAGCAATTATTGATGCAATTAAATAAGATAAATAAATTAGGAGGAAATAGATTATGCCATATATAGTAAATGTATATTCACGTGAAGTGATTGACTCACGTGGTAACCCAACAGTGGAAGTAGAAGTAACAACAGATTCAGGTGCGTTTGGACGCGCAATGGTTCCAAGTGGTGCTTCAACAGGAGAAAATGAAGCGCTTGAATTACGTGATGGCGATAAAGATCGTTACGGTGGAAAAGGTGTTTTAAAAGCTGTTTCTAATGTAAACGATGTTATTGCAGATGAAATTTTAGGTTATGATGTTCGTGAGCAAAATCTCATTGACTTACGTATGATCGAACTTGACGGTACAAAAGACAAGTCAAAACTTGGCGCAAACGCAATCTTAGGTGTTTCACTTGCTGTTGCTCGTGCAGCGGCTGACTACCAAGGCATGCCTCTTTACAAATATCTTGGTGGAATCAATGCGAAAGAACTTCCAGTTCCAATGATGAACGTTATCAATGGTGGATCACATGCTGACTCATCTGTTGACTTCCAAGAGTACATGATCATGCCAATCAGTGCTAAGAATATCAAAGAAGCAATCCGTATGGGTGCTGAAACATTCCATGCATTGAAAGAAGTTCTCAGTGAAAAAGGTCACACAACATCTGTTGGTGATGAAGGTGGCTTTGCTCCTGATTTAGGATCAAACGAAGAACCGCTTGAGCTTATGGTTGAAGCGATTAAACGTGCAGGCTTTAAACCAGGCGAAGACATGGTTCTTGCAATGGACGTAGCTGCAAGTGAGTTTTACGATGCAGACAAAGGCGTTTATGACCTCAGCAAGAGTTCAGGAGAGACTTTAACTGCAGATGAATTAATCGACTTCTTAGAAACACTTGTGGACAAATACCCAATTGTTTCCATCGAAGATGGTCTTGCAGAAGACGACTGGGAAGGCTGGATTAAGCTTACAGATCGTTTAGGAGATCGCATCCAAATTGTTGGAGACGACCTCTTTGTAACAAACCCTTCATTCCTCAAGAAAGGAATCGAAACCAAAGCAGCAAACTCAATTCTTATTAAAGTAAACCAAATTGGTACTTTAACAGAAACATTTGACGCAATGGAGATGGCAAAACGTGCAGGCTTCACTTCAGTTGTCTCACACCGTTCAGGTGAAACCGAAGACTCAACAATTGCAGATATTGCTGTTGCGTTTAACGCAGGACAAATTAAGACAGGTTCAATGAGCCGTACAGATCGTCTTGCAAAATACAATCAATTACTTCGTATTGAAGATGAATTGCAAGAATCAGCACGTTACCTTGGTGCCGATACATTCTTCAATATTAAAAAATAAGGTTATACTAAAAAAGAAAGCCTTTTGTGAGGCTTTCTTTTCTTTTTTTATTTAAGAGGAGGAGATTATGAAAAAAACATTGACAAGTTACGGCTATGCATCAAGTCAAGCCGAACCAGATCTCATGCAAATTCGTTTTACGATTAAAGAGAATGATAAAATCTATTCGGATGCCTTAGAGCGTTTACGGAAAATGCAAATTGAAATTTTACGTTTATTTAACGAACACGGTTTTGACAGCGCTAAACTGCGTACATCGTCGATTGATATTCATTATGATGATCAGGAACATTCATATGAATTACGTCAATTTTATCTTTACTGTGGGCCCATTGAGATGGACCGCATTTCATCTCTAATCGAGTCATTAGATAAGGATAGTCACTTTGATCTTCTTTTGACGTATGATTTATCCAATAAAGAAAAAGTCCTTGAAGAAGCCCTTATTTTAGCCTTGAAAGATGCGAAGCGTCAGGCAGAAATTATGGCACGAGAAATGAATCTTGAATTGCTTGAAGCCATTCAAATCGAAGAGATGCCTTCTACACCTGTTCATTTCAGAACTGCACAGTTTTCAGCCATTGAAGCTGCCAGTCTTGATTTTTCAAAAGAAGTTAAGGTTTTATGGAGGATTAATTAAGGCGATTTAGTCAGTATCTATATTTAAATCTTTTTTCACTATATTAATTACATTGTTTTTATAGACAGAAATAATTATGATATAAATGTAATCTTTCAACATTTCCTTAATTGAAACATGCAATTGAGAAGTTTCACGTTAAAAT
>JASLJD010000035.1 GCA_030152625.1 Erysipelothrix sp. | reverse complement strand
ATACAAAGCATATTGTATCAATTGCAGTGCTTGTTTGAATGATTAAAATGGAAGGACTCTTTCCTGTGTTCAACAGGAGAGAGTCCTTTTAATTTTCTTTAAAAAGGTTTAAGAATCATTCTGTCTTTTTGTTCTTAAGATATCTTCGATCAAAGAAGTTTCAACAATCGACTCATAAGAGTTTGAATTTTTTAAACAATCAGACTAATTTACAGCTCCATGACATTTTTAAATCTCTAGTTGACCAGTCCAAGATAAACTTTCAAGTCACTGAGGCCTCACGATGCCTTCCTCTTAAATATTTGACATCTTCATCGATGCTTGTTATAGTACAATTAAATTGAATATTTAGAGGTTGCGATGCATCAGAGTATGAAACGGAGCAGGTATGCAAAGAAGTTTCAGAAAGGTAATCATCGCCGAACAAATTAAGCAGACATGTTTAATTTGTGGGGTCAAGGAGAATATCCTTGTCACTCGATCCAAGTGGATTGGTGCTAGTCATTCAGGTCTTAAACCTCAGCGCTTATCTGCTGAGGTTTTTTTATGCTTAGGAGGCTGCTTCATGAAAAAAACAATTGGAATTATCACTTTAGTCTTGATCTTGCTTTTAACAGGATGTCAAAGTAAAAAGGAAAGTGAGCAAAAAAAAGAAGGAACACTTACCATCGGTATGGAGTGTGGTTATGCTCCCTATAATTGGACACAAGACAGCGATGAGAACGATGCTATCGCTATCGATGGCAGCCAATATTGTGCAGGTTATGATGTCGACATGGCTCAAAAGATCGCCGATGATCTCGGTAAAGATTTGATTATACGTAAAATATCTTGGGAAGGTTTGATTTTATCCTTACAAAGTCATGAGATCGATGCCATTATTGCAGGCATGTCACCAACAAGCGAGAGAAAAAAAGAAGTTGATTTTACTTCTATTTATTATGTTGATCCAACACTCTCTTTTGGTATCATCACACAAAAAGAGAGCGCTTATCAAAAAGCCAAAACAGTTCACGATTTTGAAGATGCGAAAGTTGCAGCCCAGATCGGTACCTTTCATATGGAATTATTGGACCAAATGCCTGGCATTGAGAAGGCTTCAAACTTTAAGGATTTTCCAAGTATGACCGTTGCGCTTCAAGCTGGCGAATTGGATGCTTTTGTGACGGATTATCCAACCGGTGCGAGCATTACAGAAAGCAATCCTGATTTAGAATACATCCCTCTTAATGGCGATGAGGGCTTTCAAATCAGTGATGAAATGGCTGGCGTCTCTATTGCAGTTGCTAAAGATCGTCCTGAAATGAAAGAAGCAATGGAATCCAGTTTAGCCAAAGTTTCACAAAGAGAAAGAAATAAAATGATGGACAAAGCTTTAAGTTATAGTCAAAGTGATGAGCTTCCATTTTGGAAACAAGTTAAAAGTATTTTTATGAAAAATAAAACTGCCTTTTTCAAAGGAACGATGAATACCATCATGATTGCTTTTCTTGCTACTTTCTTTGGTTTTTTCATTGGTCTACTCGTCATCTTGGGACAAAACAATCGTATTTTAAATGCCTTAGGAAAAATCTATGTCTTGGTCTTTAGAGCGACCCCAATGATGGTACAATCAATTCTTTTTTATTATGGAATATCTTTTATGATTGAGGGTTTCACTTGGTCAAAGATTCCATACGGAAATTTCTTAGCAGCGATCATCATTGTGAGCATCAATACCGGAGCATATATGAGTGAAACCTTACGAGCTGGGATTCAATCTGTTGACAAAGGACAATTTGAAGCGGCTAAAAGTTTAGGCATGAATCATCGGGACACCATGCGTTTCATCATCTTCCCGCAAGCAATCGTCCATATCATCCCTGCCATTGGGAATGAGTTTATCGTCAATTTAAAAGATACTTCAGTCTTGAATATTATCTCTGTTACCGAACTTTTCTTTGTTTCAAATGGTATTGCTTCAAGCACTTATCAAATTTTCCAAACTTTCACCATTACAAGTTTAATCTATCTTATCTTAACCTCTGTTTTCACTCTTATTTTACGCTATATCGAAATTAAAATTGATCCAAGCTCCGATACCAAGCATTCATATCCACAATCCATCACTTCCAGTCGTTTCTTTGCAACAAAAAAATAAAACCAAGACATTGTGTCTTGGTTTTTTTAATCTTCCAATATTTTATACTTTAAATAAACTAATTCCGTATCTCCTGAGATTGGGCTCACTAAGAGGTAAGCTTCTTCCCCTTCCCATTCACCTTTTACAAGATACACTTTGATTAAGGTACTTTGTGTTGGAAGTTCTGTCTCTTCGCTAAACTTGGTTTCAATCTCTTGTATCTTTTCAAGCCCTGCCTTTTGTGCAATCTCTTGTGCCTCTTGAAAACTTATTTTAGGTTTTTGTACAAAAAATAAGAGAAAGCTTAAGATCCAAATAAAGATTCCAAAACGCAAACCATCCTGCTCTTTTTCATCCTTAGGATAATTAACTAAACTCATAACAAACCATAAATTAAGCATCAGCATAGGTAGTTTTGTGATAATACCTGCATACAAGCTTTGATTTAATAACCATAATACAATCGATAACAATAAGGTTCCTAATAAATTAAGGACATAATTCCGACTTTGCTTTTTCATTCTGACACCCTTTCAAAGCTAAGACTATCATAGCATATTTATTGCGATAGTTTATGCATGATTTCTTTTAAGATGTCAAAATTTGCTTCTTCATACGGACTGTGTCCACTTGCTTCTACAAAATACAAATGACTATTTTTTAAACCCTTGGCTAATTCATAAGCAGCGGAAGGTCGACAGTCTACATCATATCGACCGTGAACAATATGGGTCGGAATATCTTCGATTATGTGTAAGCGATTAAGAAGATAGTGATCATCGTTCCAAAACATTTTGTTTGCAAAAAAATGACATTCTAAAATTGCGATACTGATGTCCGTTTCCGTGAGTTCACGTTGATAATGGTCTGTTTGGGGAATTAAATGAACCAAAGAACTTTCCCAATCTGCCCACGCTTTGGCTGCTTCTTTTTTTCTGCCTTCATCTTCCGATTGAAAAATTTCATAATAAGCGGTGACAAGGTCATCTTGCTTCTCTTTATCGATAATATTTTTAAACTTTTCATGTTCAATGGGGTAAAAATATGAAGCCCCTTCTTGGTATAGCCAGTGAATATCCTCTTCTCTACCTAAGAAAATACCTCGAAGCACCATCGTATGCACATGTTTAGGATAATGAATAGCATAACTTAATGCTAGCGTTGAACCATAGCTGCCACCGAAAAGATACCACTTATCAACTCCATAGGCTTGCCGAATCTGTTCGATGTCTTTCACGGCATCGAATACAGTATTGTTTTTTAAACTTGCAAAAGGCTTTGATTGACCACAACCTCTTTGATCAAAAGCAATCACATCCCAAGCTTCAAGATCAAAAAATGAAAAAGCATCTTCGCTAATTCTTCCACCCGGCCCGCCATGTAAAAAGAGAACTTTTGGTTTTTGTGGATTGCCTTTCCGGTAAACAGCCAAGCGATGGCCATCCTTTGTTTCGATGTAACGGTCTACTTGCATTTCGATTACCTCCTCACCTTATTCTAACACATCCCCTAAGAATCATTCGATAGCGCCCAAAGATAAAAAGAAATGATCGTCCCATAGGGACTCATTCTCTTTTGAAAAAGAGTAAAGTCTTTCTTATCAACCTTCGATTGATGATAAAGCAAGGCATAAGCTTTACGAATACCATAGTCATGAAAGGACAAAACATCCCTATCAGCAAAAGCAAAAATCAGCAACATATCAACTGTCCAAGGACCAATACCGTGATACTTTAAAAGCTCATCATAAACTCTATGTTCACGATAGGCTTTGTATAAATCTAAACGTCCCTCCAAGAGATCCTTTGCAAGTTCTAATAATAGATGTGCTTTACGCTGACTAAGGCCTAAATCTAAGAGTTCAGAAACTTTCTTTTTGACCATGTTTTCTGGCTTGAAAAGATCCTCCTTTTCAAAACGAAGGATGAGTTTTTCTAAAACTTGATTTGAAATTTGTTGCCCTAGAATCGTTTCAAAC
>JASLJD010000027.1 GCA_030152625.1 Erysipelothrix sp. | reverse complement strand
GTACTTTCAATCGCCATGGAAATCCTCCTTTATCTTTCATTATTCGCAAGGCTTGGCCGTTGCGACATGGGTATCTTCTGTGGGTCCGTATTCTAAAATATGTATACAACGATTTTCCGGATCTACTCCACTTATAATTGTAGCATAATTATTCAAGAGGGGTAAGGTCTCAATACTTGTGAAAACATAATAACCATCGTTCATGGTTAATTTTAAAAACATTTCATCCAAATCATCCGGTTGATGTTCAATCTCTGAGATCGCTAAAAGTGAAGCGTCATTGATCTTAGGAAGCTGGACGAATAAATGCTTCATGACCTTTTCATCCTTGATTTCATGTAAATAAGGCAGTGTTTCCAAAACGCTTAAATCTTTAGGTAATGCGCGACTTAAGCCCTGTTCAAAATAAATTTTATGATCATCATATGCGAGGGCTTGTTTTTCCTCAATGGAAATAAAGGCTGTTTGAGAAAAAGGCTTGAGACGCACCTCCGCTGTTTTCACAAAAGGATTTTTCTCGACCCGATTCTTGATTTGTCTTGGAAAATGCAAATAAACCCGATCTTTCTTTTTTATTTTTGCGTCTTTGAGGATTTCTTCTTCCCCTAAATACTTTTGACCCCGGACATGGAGGTATTGATAGCGAGAAAGATCACTTTGATCATAACGATAAAATGCAAAGGCAAAAGCGAAGAGAATGGCGATCAGAAAGATGCGAATTAGTCGACGACGACGACGGCGACGTCTTTGCATTTTTTTACGCACTTGCAGTTCCTTTTGAACTTTTTTAACTGTTTCGCTCTCTTTTTGTAGTTCAACTTGCTTCCAACGCATCAGCTCACAACCTTCTCAATCAATGCGTGAATATCACTGACGGCATTGAATTTTGCTGATTGGGAAGCGTTTTGGCCTAAGTTTTTACGTTTTTCTGGATCAGCCATTAAATTTGAAATTTCCTTCTGTAATTTCTCTGCATCCAAATCTTTCTCGAGTAACATCAAACAAGCATCGTGGTCGAAAAGTGATTTAGCGTTGTAATACTGATGATTGTTCGCCACATGAGGACTTGGGATCAAAATAGAAGCCAAGGAAAAAGCTTGAATTTCCGCAATCGTCGATGCGCCAGCTCTTGCGATGATTAAATCCAATTTCGGTAAGAGAGCTTTTTGATCCACAAAACCTGTCAAATAAAGATTCTTAGGTAGTTGGGGATATTTTTCCTTAAAGCCTTCATAATGCTTAGGACCTGTGCTTAAAATCACTTGATAGTCTGTTTCTGAAAAAGATTCAATGAAATCCTCAAACAAGGGATTCATCGCCGAAGAGCCTTGAGATCCCATGACAATCAAAGCTGTCGGCATCTCTTGCAGTCCTAAGCGTTTCCACTCTTCTTCAGTGTGAATATCTTCTGTTTTAAGTGAGCTTCGAGGATTACCAAGATAATAGACATTTTCACGATCCGCAAAAGCTTCGGGATAGGATGTGATGATCGCAGTTGAGAAGCGTGCAATCATTCGATTCGCTTTCCCTGGAAAAGCATTTTGTTCATGCAAGACAACAGGAATCCCTAAAATTTTAGCCGCAAAAGCGACGGGCGCTGAGACATAAGCACCAAAAGCAAAAACAACATGCGGTTTTTGCTTTTGAAGATAATCCAAGGCTTGTTTAATCGCAGAAAACTGTGAGAAAACTGCTTTCATTTTGTCCCAAACAGTCCCTTGCAAGCCATCATTATGAATAGGATAAAAATCATAACCTGCTTCAGGAATGATCTCACTTTCCATTTTATGCTGGTTACCAATAAAAAATATTTCATAATTGCTGTGTTTTCGAACATAGTCAGCATAGGTTAAAGCAGGATAAATATGACCGCCACTTCCACCCGTTACAATGCAAATTTTCATCTTTTCTCATCCTCCATATTCACGGCATCCAAAGGATGTTCTAAGCCTAAATGCTCATAGGCTTTTCTTGTTACAACACGTCCTCTTGGCGTCCGGTTGATAAAACCAATTTGAAGCAAATATGGCTCATAAACATCTTCCAAGGTCATCACCTCTTCTGAAATCGAAGCGGCAATGGCTTCAATTCCGACCGGACCGCCTGCAAAACGTTCAATGATTCCCATGAGATAGCGAACATCCACATCATCTAAGCCCAAACTATCAACCTTCAAACGCTCTAAGGCATAACGTGTAATTTCAAGGTCAATTTTGCCTTCATTTAAAACTTGCGCAAAGTCGCGAACGCGGCGGAAAAGACGATTGGCGATGCGGGGCGTGCCACGGGATCGTCTTGCGATTTCATCCACAGCGGCCGTTTCAATTGGACTTTCAAGAACTCGAGATGTCCTTTTCACAATTTTTGCTAATTCTTCAACGGAATAATATTCCAGTTTTGACACAATGCCAAAACGATCACGAAGTGGCGAAGATAAATCACCAGCACGAGTCGTCGCTCCCACTAAAGTAAAAGGGGGTAAGTCGATTTGGATGCTCCTTGAAGAGGCATCTTTGCCAACAATTAAATCGAGGGTGAAATCTTCCATCGCAGGATACAAGACCTCTTCCACTGTTTTTGGCAATCGGTGAATTTCATCAATAAATAAAACATCGCCGGGTTCAAGCATCGATAAAACCGCTGCAAGATCACCGCTTCTTTCGATGCTTGGTCCGCTGCTTACTTTAATATTTGCACCCATTTCATGCGCGACAATATGCGCTAAGGTTGTTTTTCCTAAACCCGGCGGCCCATAAAAGAGAAGATGATCCAAGGTTTCATAACGATGTTGAGCTGCCGTCATGAAAACAGAAAGATTTTCTTTCAAATCTTTTTGACCTACATATTCTTCAAGACTGGCCGGTCTTAAACTTTCCTCTTCAATACCATCGAGTTTTTCGCCTGACATTAAGCGGCTCATTAAAAGCCTCCTTTACGTCCATGAATTAATTGCAATCCTTTTTTAATGAGGTGTTCAATATCTTGATTGCTTTCTTGTGCCAGTTGTGTCTGAATGTTTTTCAACTCAGAACGACTGAAGCCCAGTTCCTCCAATGCAAAAAGTGCTTCATCGACATTTTTACTGCCCACTTTCTTTGGCATACTGGCAGTATACTGAAATTTACCCTTTAAATCCAAGAGCATTTGTGAAGCTGTTTTTTTCCCAACACCTGGAAGACTTGTCAAATAAGCTAAGTCTTCGGTCTCAATCGCTTCAATAAAACGTTCACCATCGG
>JASLJD010000111.1 GCA_030152625.1 Erysipelothrix sp. | reverse complement strand
GGGACTACTGTCGCGTGTATATAAAAAAACATTTAAACTTGCTTTCGCAAGGTTATTTCAAATCTTTTATCATCTTTCTTTCAACATGGATTGTATGCTCCTTCAAATCAAGCACAGCATAGCTTGGATCCGTCCCATCTCGATTATAATTCATCGATCCAGGATTGAGGCACAAGACACCATCAATCTCTTGTTTTTCGAAAACATGTGTATGACCAAAGCAAGCAATTTGACAACCGAGCTCTTTTGCTCTTTTCGCAATCGCTTCGGTCCGATTAAAATAAGAAAACTGATGGCCATGAACTAATAGAATACGGTAGCCCGCCTTTTCCACAATAAGACTTTCGGGATAATCGCGAACAGAATCACCATTTCCAGCAACCACTGTAAATTCTTGGACATTTTCTGGAGCGATTTGAATATCACCACAATGTAAAAAAGCTTCTGCTTCAGGATAGTTTTCTAAAAGCTTTTGCAAAGGCCCATATAATCCATGATTATCTGAACAAACAATCAACCTCATGATACAACCTCCCTTACTTCTTCTTGATATGAAAACAAGGATTCAATTTGTTCTTCCATCCATGCAGAAGATCCACTAGTGTAAATCAAACCTTTTCGCTCTGTTTCGAAAGCATGCTGTTGGATAAATTCCAAAACAGGTTTTCGAGAGTCGTAAATGGGACCGCCATAATGTTTTTCAAACAAATCTGTAATGATCGGATAATGAGTGCAAGCAAGAACCAAGGCCTCACCCTTTAAATCAGCCATGTTTTCTTTGACATATTGATCCAATTCTGAAGTAGCAACCTTATCTTCGAGCATCCCCGCCAATTCCGGTAATGCTTTTTCTTCAACCTTGTATCGATCCAAACGCTTCGCATAAGCATGGGAGCGACAAGTTGCTTGTGTCGCAACCACATCAATCTTTTGATGCTCTGTCACTTGCGATGCTGTCAGGTCAATGATCCCCCAAATTCTCATCTCAGGAAATTCTTTTCTTAAATGATCTAAGGCAACAGCCGAAACCGTATTACAAGCTAAAAGTACATCCTGGATACCCCACAAAAGAAATTGTTGCATTGCCTTTTCAGCTAAATCAATAATATAGCTGTCAGGACAATTCCCATACGGAGCGTTTTTTTGATCAGAATACAAACGATATTCAATCGCAGGACCATGATCTAAAAGATAACGATAAATACTGTAGCCACCCAATCCAGAATCAAAAATACCTAAACGACTAATTTTCTTCATCTTCCTCGCTCCAATCTATATGTAAAAACAAGTGTAATTCTTTTGCTACATTCTCAGGAACCACCGCCGAGAGCTCTTCGACGCTGGCTTCACGCATCCGCTTAAGTGAACGAAATTCCCGATACAAGGCTTTCTTTCTAACTTCACCAATACCCGGAACCTCATCGAGGATTGAGCGTGTCATCGCCTTGGAACGCAAGCGTCGATGGTAATTAATCGCAAAACGATGCACCTCATCTTGCATTTGTACTAAAAAGCCAAACAAAGATGAATGGGGATCCACCGGAATCTCCTCCCCGACATCATTCATCAAAGCTCGAGTTCGATGTCGGTCATCTTTAACCAAAGAACAGTAATTCAGCTCTAAATGAAGCGAATCAAAAATTTCTTTCGCCGCACTGAGTTGAGCCTTCCCGCCATCCAAGATAACCAAATCAGGCAAGGCTTTCCCTTCGCTTAATAAACGGAAATAACGTCGATACAAAACCTCTTGCATCGAAGCTGTATCATCCTGCTTATCTTCTAAACGATAACGACGATAAGCATCTTTATTCGCCTCTCCTGCATCAAAGACAACACAGGATGCCACCGTAAAACTCCCGGACAAATGAGAAATATCAAAGATTTCAATTCGCTCAGGTATTGGGATCTTCAAAAGATCAGCCAACTCTGATAAAGCTTCCTCTTTAAAGCTTTGGCGTTTACGGACAAGATAAAACTGGTCTTCCAAACGTTTCTGAGCATTCTTTTCCGCAAGCTCAAGCAAGTGTCTTTTCTTACCACGATAAGCGTGCACCACTTCTGAATCAAAAAGATCTTCTGCAAGTTCTAGATCAATCTCTTGTGGTACATATATTTTCTTTGCTTCGGGTTGATTTTCATAAAATTGTGCCATGAATGAAAGAAGGGCTTGTTCAGGTTCTTCAACACAAGCCTCCACGGTCATATCACGTTCAATGAGACGGCCACTCCGTACAAAAAAAGCAATGATGGCGATATAACCTTGGTAATAAGCATAATGAAACATATCAAATTCTTCATATTCTGGAAATTGCACTTTTTGTTTGTCACTAATATGTTCCACTGCTTCGATTTTATCCTTCAAAACTTGAGCTAATTCAAAATTAAGTTCTTCACTGGCAGCATACATTTGTTTTTGTAAATCTTCTAAAACATCTTCAACTTGCCCCCGTAATATCAGAAAAAGATCTTGACGCCATCTTTCAACCTCTTCTTCTGAAAATTCAATCTCTTCTCGATTAAATTTGGAATAAATTGCTTTTGTATTCGCTCGAAAACGTCCTTTTTCAGGTAAACTATCATTCAAAACACGAGCCATATTGCGTGCAGCCGTTGCATCTGGATAAGGACCAAAATAATAATAATCTGGATCTTGTTTTCGATCGCGAGAAATTTCCACATAAGGCATCCCCTTACGGTTCAACTTCAAATAAGGATAGGACTTATCGTCCATAAAAATGATGTTGTAACGAGGGCGATATTTTTTAATCAAATTAATCTCTAAGATAAGCGATTCTTTTTCCGTCGATGTCATAATAAATTCAAAGTCCGCAATGTTCCGAACCAATTGCGTCGTTTTTAAATCATGCGCTCCTGTAAAATAGGAGCTCACTCGACTTTTTAAATTCTTAGCTTTTCCAACATAAATAACTTCTTCAAATTTATTTTTCATCAAATAGCAGCCCGGTTCATTGGGCAACAAATTCAGTTTTTCTTGAACTTTGGCTTTCATTATTTGAGTTTCACCACCGTGGCTCCTGCACCACCTTGCGATATCGAAGCCAATTCGAAAGATGCAACATGTTTGTTTTTACGTAAGTGTTGATGAACAGCGTTTCTTAATTGACCTGTTCCATGACCATGAATAATTCGAACTTGTTGAAGACCTTGAAGCACAGCGTCATCTAAATACTTGTCCACGATCGGAATCGCTTCCGCAACTCGTTTCCCAATCACATTGCATTCCATCGAAACACGCGGCCCAACTCGACTCACGCGATGGGAGCTTTGCGGTTTTTTCTTTTTAGTGACCTGGACTTTTTCAAGCTTCTCAACAGGAACCGTCACCGACAAAATCCCCACTTGAACACGAGCTTCTTTGCCTTCAATCGCCTCAACGGTACCAACTTGTTGTGTCGATTCAATCCGAACTTTATCACCCTGAACAATTTTTTCTATTTTTTTCTTTTTTGTTTCTTTTTCCTTCATCGATTCAATAGCATCAACAGCTTCTTTTCGCTTATCAGGACGATGCGTCTGATTGAGATAAGCCATTTGCTTACGCGCCTTATCCATCGCCGTATCAATCTTGGCATTGTACTCAGAAATAAGCGCTTCTCGTTCTAATTTCATTTCCTTTTCAAACGCAAGTTTTTCTTCTTCCATTTGCTTGCGAAGGCTTTCTAAATCCTTTTTCTTTTGTGCAAGATCAGCCTTCATGCTTTCTTGTTCATCGATCTTTTCCTCTAAAATATCCAGTAAACGATCCTCTTCATACTGCCCCTCTTGCTTGTAACGGAAAGCACCATCCAGTATTTTTGAAGAAAGACCCATTCGTGTTGCAATGGCCAAAGCATTGGAATCACCACTCACATTTTCACGATAACGATAAGTTGGTTGTAAATTCTGTAAATTAAACTCCAAACTTGCAATTAAAATATCTTTGTGTTGCGCTCCGTAATTTTTCAAACGTGAAAAGTGAGTCGTCGCTACAATCCAAGAACCCAAATCTCTAAAGTAATCTAAAATCGCCATCGCCAAACTTTCCCCTTCAAGCGGATCTGTTTGCGAACCTAATTCATCCAAAAGGATTAAGGATCGATCCGTAGCATTTTCGCTGATGTGACGAATTGTTTCTAAATGTGCTGAGAAAGATGAAAGTGATTTTTCAATGGATTGTTGATCACCAATATCAACAAAAACTTCATCAACAAGCATGATTTCTGCCTTATCCGCTAAAATTGGACAAGCATTTTGTAAAGACAGGGCAGCAATACCCATTGTTTTTAAACTAACACTCTTTCCCCCTGTATTCGGACCGCTGATTAAAATCGTTTGATGGGGTGGCATCAAGCGATAGCTATTGGGAACAACTTCCTCATCAGGAATAAGAGGATGGCGTGCATTTTCAAGATAAAAACCATCGGGATGAATGCTGGGGACTGTTGCATAGCGATGCACACCCCACTGTGCTTTCGCAAAAAGAACGTCCAATAGAGTAATGGTTTCTAAGTTAGCGAGAAGCTGAGGACTTTGACTTCCAATTCGCAAACTCGCTTCCATACAAATCCGTGCAAGCTCTTCTTCTTCACGCATTTTTAAACCGTGAAGCTCGTTGTGCATATTACTGAGAAATTGAGGTTCAAAATACACCGACTGACCACTTGCTGACTCGCCATAGACAATGCCCGGTATTTTATTTTTCTCAGAAGGTTTCATTAAAAAAGTACGACGCCCATTCTGATAAGTGATCACATTTTCACTGAGCATCTCAGCATGTGTTTTTAGAAATTTTTGGCTTTCAAGATCAATCGCTTTTTCAAGGCGCGACATGGCTCTTCGTACTTCTTTTAATTCTGAGCTTGCTCGATCCAAGACCTCGTTTTCACCAAAGCTATGCTTCAAATAATCGAGCACTCTTTCATCAAAATCAAGACTGGCAAAAAGATCATCTAAAGAAGGGTAGGCATCCTCTAAGTTCTTGAATTGTTTTTTCAAACGAGCACTTGCTTGCATAAATCGTGAGACTGCCACAATTTCTTCAATACTCAAAACAGCCTGTTTTTCGGCTCTTCTTAAAGACAAAGAAACATCACTGATACCCGCAAAGCTTAAAGAATGTTCATTCCTCAGCATACGCATCGCATCATCGAGTCTTTGAAGCTCTCGACGAAGTGCCAGTTCAGATGCAAAAGCTTCATGCTCTAAAACTGACTTTTTACCCAATGAAAAAGACGTATATTGACTGATTTGTTCCAAAATTTTATCGAATTCTAATCGTTGATAGACATCATTCATGACTTTCTAGATACTCCTTAATTTCTCTTTCGTTGAAACCTTTTTCTTCGAGCCATTTACTCATTTCCGCAACTTGTTCTGGATTCAATTTCCGATCACTTAAAATCGCTTGCAAGCCCTCGTTTCGAAAATAATTTTCTTGAAAATTAGCAAAGTGTGGTGTGACCTTTTCAACATAGCTTTCTAAAAAACTATTTTCAATAATATCTTGTCCGTTGCTAATCAATGGAAAGGATAAGAAAAGTGAAAGCAAGCTTAACTTAATCGCAAAGACAAGAATCGAGAAAATACCTCCGACAGCTGAATTCACTTGTTTTACTAACGGAATTTTGGAAACAAAGCTAACAAGCGGTGTAACAAAGTATAACAAGAACTTTGACAGCAAATAGAGGATTAAAAACCAAATCAAGGTATTACTTTGCTTGGTAATCATTTGTTCCACTGTGACCAAACCAATACCGCTTGGTTTAATGAAAGGATAAATATTCACAAAAACAGGCGCAAAAATCCAAGCGATGAAAAGCGCTACAAAACCACGCCCCAATTCTAAAATTTGTAGTAACAATCCTTGCTTATAACCCTTCATAAGAACAATTAAAAACCAAAGAATTAAAAAGTAATTCACATAAGGCAAAAGCCATGTTGGAAATGTAAACATCAGCAATACTCCTTTTCTTTTGAGATTTTTTCGGCTATGATGAATGCATGATAAGTCTCAAACTCAAATCAAAACAAATTCAAGATATTCAGTCCCAAGCGCAAACGCAAGGTGGGACTTTTCGTTATGACATTCCATATACCCACTTTCAAGTTCGACTCGATGATGCGGTCATTACCGCATACACAAGCAATAAAGTTGTCTTCGCAGGGAAAAACCCTGAGAAGTATGCCAAAGCATACGGTTATCAAAGCGAGAAAACTGAGGTGCAAGAACCATCCTTCTTTCCTATGTCAGGAAGTGATGAGGTCGGAACAGGTGATTACTTTGGACCCGTCATTGTCGTGGCGTGTTATCTCGATCAAAAGGACCTTAAGAAAATTCCTGTCGATCGGATTCGTGATAGCAAAGAAATCAATGATGATGAAATTCTCGAGATTGCCCCTATTTTGATGAAGGAATTGCGATATAGTTTATTGATTCTTAAAAATAAACACTACAATCAAGTCCAAAAAAAACACAATCTGAATGCAATAAAAGCTTTAATGCACAACAAAGCATATTTAAACTTAGCACAAAAGGTTGATTTAAATGAATCATTCAATGTTTTGGACCAATTTGTATCCGAAAATAATTACTATCGCTATCTACAAAATGAAGAACAAATCTTTAGGAAGCTCGTTTTCAAAACAAAAGCAGAAAATGACTACCTCGCTGTTGCATGCGCTGCAATAATTGCCCGTTATGCCTTTTTACATGAATGGCTCAAAATGGAAAAATACTATGCAATGACTTTTCCAAAAGGAGCTTCAAAAAAAGTTAATCAAGCGGCACAAAAATTCGTTGATCAATACGGTTTTTCTTCTTTAGAAAATGTGGCGAAAATGCACTTTAAAATTACGGAAGATCTTCAGTAACCTTCATGTCAATATGAACATGGTAAGGGAGCTTACGAATACGAACACCACTGTCACTAAGCATTCTTTTAGATGCTTGGACCTCTTTTG
>JASLJD010000001.1 GCA_030152625.1 Erysipelothrix sp. | reverse complement strand
CAAGTAGCGAAGGACTTTGATTTAATTGATAAAGATCGATTTGATTATCTTTGGGTCCTTGATTTCCCGATGTTTGAATTGGGTGAGGAAGGTGAGTTGGTTGCTCGCCACCATCCATTTACAGCACCGAAAGAAGAAGACATTCCACTTCTTGATAGCGATCCATTGAAAGTCATGGCTGAAGCTTATGACCTTGTTTTAAATGGTTACGAAATTGCAGGGGGTTCGATGAGGATTTATGATCAAGCCTTGCAGAAGAAGATGTTCCAGTTGATTGGTTTCAGCGATGAACAAATTCAAAAACGCTTTGGTTTCTTTATTGAAGCCTTTGAATATGGAACACCACCGCATGGTGGCATTGCTTTCGGTTTAGATCGCTTTGCGATGGCCTTGACAAAATCGGATACCATTCGTGATGTCATTGCCTTTCCGAAAAACGCATCTGCCCGTTGTCCACTGACGATGGCTCCCGCTTTAGCAACCGAAAAACAACTTGAAGATTTACATCTTGAAATAGTGGAAAAGAAAAAAGCTGAATAAGCAAAGCACCACCAAGTGGTGCTTTATTTTCGTTTGATTGTTAGGAGTGAAATAATGGAACATTTAGATCATGTTGAAACACGCGAAGAGATGTTTTCCAGTCTTGTGAAACTTTCATTACCCGCAATGTTTTCAATGCTGATTCAATCGCTTTATAATATTGTGGATTCATACTTTGTTTCGGCTATTGGTGAGAAGGCCCTTAGAGCGGTCTCGATTTCTTTCCCGATTCAAATTATTATTATTGCTTTGGGTGTCGGGACCGGTGTCGGTGTGGGGGCTTTTGCTTCACGCCACTTTGGAGCTCGTAAGAAAGAACGCGCAGACCAAGCTGCGATGCACGGTTTAATTCTTGCCTTGATAACCTGGTTGTTTTTACTTACTTTTTCTTTCTTTACCCCATACTTTTTCAAAGTCTTCAGTGATAATGAGACGGTGATTTCTTTGGGGGCGGATTATCTCAGCATCATTAGTCGCTTCAGTCTTTTTTCATTGATTCAAATTGTGGGTGAGAAAACATTACAAGGAAGCGGTGACATGATCAGTCCCATGCTTGCACAACTTGTCGGCGCAATCACCAATATTATTTTGGACCCTATCTTTATTTTTGTTTTCGGCTGGGGTGTGAAGGGGGCAGCGATTGCTACCGTTGTGGCGCAGATGTTTGGAGCTTTGATTTCTTTGCGGGCAATGTTTTCTAAAAAGTCTCGATATGATCTTGACTTCTCAAAATTCAGCTTTGAAATGGAGATTGTTCGTTCGATTTATGAAGTGGGTTTACCCAGCATCCTTCTTCAATCAATTGGTGCTTTGTTGACGATTTTCTTGAATCGTTTGTTGGGACGATTTGATGAGATCGCTGTCTCTGTTTTAGGACTTTATTTCAAGTTAGAATCTTTTGTCTTGATGCCTGTTTATGGGATGGGGCAGGGATTCTTACCGATGGTTTCCTATTATTATGGTGCTCAAAAAGAAAAACAAATTCATATGGTCTATGGCCTTGCGACCCGTTTATCGCTTGCGATTTTAACAATCGGTTTTGTCATTTTTCAAATCTTTCCTTCGCAACTTTTATCGATCTTTAGCGATGATCCAGCGATGATTGAAATGGGGGTAAAGATGTTGCGTTTGATTTCTCTTTACTTTATTCCAGCATCCTTAGGGATTATTAATTCGATTTACTTCCAAGCAATGAATGAAGGTAAATACAGTTTATTGGTTTCTTTCTTACGTCAAATGGGTTTGCTGGTTCCTTTAGCGCATCTTTTATCCAATCTTGGCTTTTATCCAATTTTCCTAGCTTATCCAATCGCCGAGGTCTTAACACTGATTGTATCGATTCGTCTCTATCATCGCACGAACCAAAAGAATTTCTTGACAGAGACAAGTTAAGGGTGGTATAATAATTGAGCATTAAGAAAGTAGAAGCACATTCTCACCTGATGGCCACTGGCCATGGGTCAATGCTTAAGATCGATAAACTATCATCTTAGCTTTTTATGTGTGCTCTTCTTTCAAGTGCACACTTTTTTAATGTAAAAAAAGGGAGGTGAATGCTATCAGTAATCGCAATCGCAGAAGAAATAATCAAGGTGATCTCGTTAATGAAGCAATCCGCTTTAAAGAGGTTTTACTGATTGGTCCTAAAGGGGAACAATTGGGTGTGGTTGGTGGTCGTGATGCATTAAACAAAGCATATGACTATGATCTCGACTTACTTTGTGTTGCTCCTAATGCGAATCCACCTGTCTGTAAGATTTTAGACTATGGTCGATACCGCTATGAGCAACAAAAGAAAGCAAAAGAAGCGAAAAAACACCAACATGTTACCCAGGTCAAACCACTTCGCTTGTCCCCAGTTATTGAGGAACACGACTTTAATACGAAACTACGTCATGCACGTCGTTGGCTCGAACAAGGGATTAAAGTAAAAGTGGATATGCGTTTTAGAGGTCGATTGATTACCCGTCTTGAAGTTGGGAAAACAACGATGAATCAATTCATTGAAGAATTATCCGATTTGGGTTCGGTTGAACAAAAACCAAAATTAGAGGGTAACCTCATGTCCGCTGTGATATCTCCGAATAAAGAATAAAACTACGATTAAGGAGGGCTTTTGTATGCCAAAAATGAAAACTAAAAAAGCTGTCGCGAAACGTATGAAACGTACCGGCAGTGGAAAGCTTAAAAGACAACATGCATATGTTTCCCACTTTATGAGAAACAAATCACAAAAACAAAAAAGAAATTTAAGAAAGTCGACCCTTGTTTCCAAGAGCGACTATAAACGTATTAAGCATTTGTTGCAAGACTAGGAAGGGTGAAGTTAAATGCCAAGAACAAAAACATCCGTGCCATCACGTGCACGTCGTAAGAAAACATTAAAATTAGCGAAGGGATATTACGGTTCCAAAAACACTTTATACCGTACAGCAAACGAACAAGTGATGCGCTCACATCGTTATGCTTACCGTGATCGTAAACAACTCAAACGTGATATGCGTAAATTGTGGATTACACGTATCAACGCAGCGGCACGTTTAAACAACACTACTTACAGTGAATTAATGCATGGCCTCCGTAAGGCGAATATCAAGATTAATCGTAAAATGCTTTCAGAGGTAGCCATTCACGATCCTGAAGGCTTCTCCAGAATTGTTGAAGAAGCACAAAAAGCATTAGAGAACTAAGATGTCGCAAGATGCACGGCATGTCGTCAATGAATTGATTGTGGAACTTTTTCAAAATATCTTAGAACTTGAAGAAAAGTACCACCGACTTCATGGCATTGAACTGTCGATGACCGAGATACATACGCTCGATAGCATTCATCAAAGTGAAACGAAACATATGTCCGATGTTGCAAGTAGGCTTAAAGTAACACGGGGCACTTTAACAAGCACCGTTAAAAGGCTCGAAAGCAAAGACTATGTGAGAAGAATTCAAGACCCAGACGATCGACGCGTTCATCGTCTGCAATTACTCCCAGCAGCAGATGCTGTATTAAAAGTTCATCATCGCTTCCATGAAGAAGTTGTGAATGAAATTTTAAAAGAGGTGGAGCATGATGATCGGCTTATTCAAGCCATTCATAATTTAAATCAGTTCTTTAAGGGAATTGAAAAAAAGGAGTCCTAAGGACTCCTTTTTTATGCATAAGTTTCTTTTAAGCGCTTGGCTTTCAAGCGAGCAATTTCATAATAAATTTCATCGCCATGATGATAATACATATACGATGCCCATTCTGCCCAAAGAACATGCAGTGCTCGTTCAAAGGCGAGAAGTTTATGGCGTTCATCCTTATTCGGTGATCGCCCAAAATAACGCTGAAAAATATGCTCTCGTGCCTCTTTATCTTGGATATCATTTTCCGTAATAAAGGACATGATGTCGAAGTAGGGATGATTATCTTTTGCGTATTCATAATCGATTAAATAATCCCCCTCATCGCTGAAAAGAAAATTCCCCTCGACTAAATCATTATGGCATAAGATTTTTTCATCGTCCAAAGATTGTACGTAGTAAAGATTATCAAGGGCATATGAGGTATCAAACAAAGGTTCGCCAGGGAAGTCTTGATATTTCTCAAACTCTTCCACAATATCATAATGCACCCCTGTCTTTATTTTTGCTTGATGCAAGTTGATGATAAGATCGCAGGCCCGATCAAGATATTCTAAAGAGAAATGCTTTGCATTTGGAATGTAGGGGCTGATCTTGACACCTTTTTCAGGATCAAAGAAAAGAGTCGGAACATTGATTTTGACTCCTTCGACTTTTTCTAAGATTTGAGCCTCTAAGTGATAGTCAAAAAGCGATTCGTTGGCTTTTTTAGGATAACGCAAAACATATTCTTTATCAGCAGTTTTCGCATAAAAATTATGATTGCTTAAGCCTTGGGGTAAGTAGTGAAAATCTTCAACAGTTTGACCAAGGCTTTTTTCGAGTTTTTTTTGTATTTTTTCTTGTTCTAAATGTTTCATGCATGTATTATAACATAAGGAGGTAGGGATATGAAATATGTCATTGCGAGTGGAAATAAAGGGAAGTTAAAAGAATTTCAAACAATTTTAAAAAATTATTCCATTGAGCTTGTCTCGGCGAAAGAACTTGGCATCGATATGGACGAAGTGATCGAAGATGGTGAAAGCTTTGAAGAGAATGCTCTTATCAAGGCTCGCTATGTTTATGAGGCACTCGATGCAGCTTATCCAGTGATTGCTGATGATTCGGGATTGATTTTGAATGCCTATCCTGACTTGCTTGCAATTCATTCAGCGCGCTTTATGGAGCATGCATCCTATGCTGAAAAGAATCAAGCCATTTTGGATAAGTATCAACAAGAACAAGAACAAGATCGAAGCGCATCTTTTCATACAGCGCTTGTTTTGATTGAAAAAGACGGTCAAGAACAACGATTTCAGGCTTCCATTGAAGGAAGCATTGCTCAAGAAATCTTAGGTGATCAAGGCTTTGGTTATGATCCAATCTTCATCCCCAAAAACTATCGTGAAAGTTTTGCGCAAATGGGGGATGAAAAAGATCGCATCTCACATCGCGCCCAAGCGCTTAAAAAATTAGAAGCTTATTTTGAAAAGGAGTATCTTAAATGATTCACATTGTTTTATACCAACCGGACATTCCTCAAAAC
>JASLJD010000106.1 GCA_030152625.1 Erysipelothrix sp. | reverse complement strand
CTTCAGCAAGTATGAACAGCTTGAGTCCCTGGATATGGGACGGGTTGAGGTCGCAGTGGTAGCGAGTGGAGAAAAATTGGAGGCAGCCATTATGGCTATTTTGAATTTACAAAAACTTGAAGTTCCACGAATTATTGTGAAAACTAAAAACAGAGAATATTATGAGGTACTCAAAAAAGTAGGTGCTGATCGTGTCGTCCTCCCTGAAGTGGAAATGGGGCGTCGTTTGGGTAATGAAATTGCCAAGAACTCGATTATTGATTCTTTAAGAATTGATGATCGTTATAATATTGCGGAAATTCACGCTCTCGAAGAGTGGGAAGGGAAGACGATTGCCGATTTAAATTTACGTCAAGATTATGGCTTTAATATTTTAGCGATGAAAGCTGATAAAGAACGTGAGTTTGATATCATGATTCGACCTGATTATGTGGTTGCTCCAGGTGATCTCTTTGTTGTTTTGCTTGAAGAAAAGGACCTCCAACGATTTAATGAAGAGGAAGAAAAGAAACATTATTAATTTTAAATTGTCTGAGTGCATTAGACTTTACATCTATACCTTAGGGGGTATAATGTATGTGTAGTCAGAAAAGGAGAGATTAAAATGACAGTACAATTAACAGATGAAACATTTGAAAAAGGTATTTCAGAAGGACTTGTTTTTGTAGATTTTTGGGCAGAGTGGTGTGGACCATGCCAAATGCTGACACCCGTTCTCGAAGAACTTGCAGATGAAATGCGCGACAAAGTAACAATCGCAAAATTAAACATCGAAGAGAACCGAGAAACAGCAGCACAATTTGGAATTATGAGTATTCCAACCATGATTTTATTTGAAGATGGTAAGCCAGTTGAAAAAGTCATGGGATTCCAGCCAAAAGCAGCTCTCAAACAATATCTTGAAAGTAAAATCGACTAAAGAATGAAAAGAATAGTCATTATTGGTGGTGTGGCGGGCGGAATGTCCGCCGCAACTCGTTTAAGACGTTTAGATGAAACGGCTGAAATCATCATTTTAGAAAAGGGGCCTTATGTCTCTTTTGCTAACTGTGGCTTGCCTTACCATATCTCGGGAGAAATTTCCGAAAGAGAAGATTTGATTGTTCAATCGAGTGAAGCCTTGAGTGCTCGCTTTCAATTGGATATCCGTACAGAATCGGAGGCTTTATCCATCGATCGCGAAGCGAAAGAAGTCTTGGTTTCAGGTCGTGAAGGAGAATATGCACTCGCTTATGATGCCTTGGTCTTATCGCCTGGTGCAAGTCCATTTGTGCCACCCATCGAAGGTTTGTCAGAGCAAAAACATGTTTTTACTGTGAGAAACATTCCAGATGTTGATCGGATTAAGGCTTTTATAGAGGAAGAAAAACCTCAAAAAGCAGCTGTGATTGGTGCGGGCTTCATCGGTCTAGAGATGGCGGAAAGTCTTCGTCATCTAGGCTTGGATGTCAGTGTTATTGAAATGGCACCCCATGTGCTTCCGCCATTGGATCAAGAAATGGCTGCATTTGCAGAAAACGAACTCAAACGTCATGATGTGGAAGTAATTACTGGCGCATCGGCAGATCGTTTTGAGGGGAGAAGTATCCACTTAAGCAATGGTTCAAGCTTAGAGGCAGATTTAGTGATCTTATCGGTTGGTGTCACACCTGAATCGAAACTTGCTAAGGAAGCAGGGCTTGAGCTTGGTATGCGTGGTGGTATCCTTGTTGATGAATATTACCGAACAAGCGATGAAAACATCTATGCCATTGGTGATGCGATGATTACGAAGCATTTCATCACAGGTGAAGATGCGATGATCGCATTGGCCAATCCGGCCAATCGTCAAGGACGTCAAGTTGCTGATGTGATTATGGGCATTGACCGTAAACACAAGGGAAGCTTAGGAACATCGATTCTTCGTCTTTTTGACTTGTCTTTGGGATCAACAGGTCTTAATGAGCGTTTACTAGAGAATGCGGGTTATGACTACGATGTTGTGCATGTTCGTGCGCAAGATCATGTTTCTTATTTCCCAGGTGCGACGCCAATTAATTTAAAGTTGCTTTTTAATAAAGAAACAGGGGAAATTTACGGAGCACAAGCCGTTGGTAAAAAAGGTGTCGATAAACGTATCGATGTCATATCAACTGCGATCAAAGCAGGTTTGAAAGTTGAAGATTTGCCTGAGTTAGAATTAAGTTATGCGCCACCATTTGGTGCAGCGAAGGATATTGTGAATATGGCGGGTTATGCCGCACTGAATATGCAAGAAGGCTATACGGATACGATTCAATGGCATGAATTGGAGGCTTACTTGGAAGATGGAGCTATTCTGCTTGATGTAAGAGATGCTTTATCTTTTGAAGCCGCCCATATTGAAGGTGCTAAAAATATTCCGCTTAATTTCTTGCGTTGTCGTTTTCATGAGCTTGATCATGAGAAAACAATTATTGTAACTTGTGCAAGTGGTCAAAACAGTTATAATGCAGAGCGTGTTTTAAAACAAGCAGGTTACAGAGTTAAGAATCTTGCTGGTTCTTTAAGTATTTACTCTGAAGTTTATCCAGAAAAAATTGTGAAAAAATAGTTTGGGAGTGATTATGTCATGTGCAATAAAGATATTCGAAATCGTTTAAGAAGAGCTGAAGGCCAAATGCGAGGTGTGATTAAGATGTTGGATGAAGGAGCTGATTGCAAGGATGTCCTCACACAACTTACAGCAGTCCGAACCAGTGTCGATCGTGCTATTAGTTTGGTTGCAGTTGATAACTTATTGCAGTGCATGCATGCTCCTGAGCAGGATGAAAAAGAAATTCAAGAAGCTGTCGATAT
>JASLJD010000042.1 GCA_030152625.1 Erysipelothrix sp. | reverse complement strand
TGCAAGAGGGTCTACTTTCGAGCGAATCGCTGCTTCTGTCAGAACTTTGGTTGTTTCCTGGAACGATGCTGCTGATAGGAATGATTCCGTTTCAACAGATGCTTTGGAAATACCCAAGAGAACGGGTTCATAAATAGCCGGTGTCTTACCATTCATCAAGGCTTCTTCATTGATTTCAGCCATCGTATCTACGTTAATTTGTGTACCTGGACTGATTTCTGTATCTTGACCATCAATGACACGAACCTTACGAAGCATTTGATTAATCATAACCTCAATATGCTTATCGGCAATTTCAATACCACCGCTTTGGTAAACTTTCTTAACTTCTTTTAAGATATAACGCTGAACGGCTTGACGACCTGCATATTCAAGAAGTTCTTTCGGATCGACCGATCCTTCTGTTAACTTCTCGCCTGCCTGCACCTCGTCGCCAACTTTAAACCATGAACGAACAACCTGATTTGGAAGTGTTTTGTGCTTGACTTCGTCACCCTTTTGATTTTGAACTGTGACGACACTACCGCGGCCATCTTCGACATCTTCAATCGAAGTAATTCGACCATCGATTTGAGCTAGCACTGCTGGAATCTTCGGTACTCGTGCTTCAAAAAGCTCTTCAACACGTGGAAGACCTTGGGTGATATCTTCTCCACCCGATACAGCAACTCCACCCGTATGGAAAGTACGCATTGTTAACTGAGTTCCTGGCTCACCAATGGATTGCGCCGCCACAATACCGACAGCTTCACCTTGCTCAACGATCTCACCTGTCGCCATATTACGTCCATAACATTTTTGACAAACACCACGTTTAGATTCGCAGCTAAAGACTGAACGAATCCGAACTTCCTTAATGCCTGCATTCACAATGCGATTAGCAATCGCTTCTGTGATGAACTCATCTTGTTCAATAATCACTTCTTGTGTCAATGGATCACGGACTGTTTCACTCACATAACGACCAACAAGACGATCATACAAGGATTCAATGACAGTGTTGGATTTACGGTCAACAATTTCACTGACGAGGAAACCTTCTGTATTATAGCAATCCTCTTCAACTATCGTAACATCTTGCGCAACATCAACTAAACGACGAGTTAGATAACCCGACTCAGCAGTCTTAAGCGCTGTATCAGTCAGTCCTTTACGCACACCGTGTGTAGAAATAAAGAACTCGTTAACATTCAATCCTTCACGGAAAGAAGAGTAAATTGGAACTTCAATAATCGAAGGTTCAAAACCTTTCTTCGATTTAGATTGTGTTGGACGACCCATTAAACCACGAATACCTGCAAGCTGGATAAAGTTCGATACGTTACCACGAGCACCCGAACTTGCCATCATGTTGATTGGGTTTTTACGTGGGAGTGTTTGCATAAGCTCATCTCCGACGCGTGTCTTCACATCATCCCAAATTTTCATTAAACGCGATTCCCACTCAGGTCCTGTTAAACGACCACGCTTATAAAGAGTCATTAAGCGATCCGATTTTTCTTTTCCTTCTTCAACATAACGATCCTTATTAGGTGAAACGTTGATATCACTGATCGCAACAGTTACTCCCGCAATCGTTGAGTAGTGGAAACCAAGATCTTTAATGTTGTCAAGAATTTCAGATGTTTTCTCTAAGCTATAACGATCAAAAATTTCTTTAATAATATATTCTAATTGTTTCTTTTTAAAATCTTCATTCAATGGCATGCCTTTAATAACAGCACGAACATCTGTTCCCATCTCCACAAAGAATTTATCCGGTGTGGCTTTGAAGTTGTCTTCAGACACCTCATTAATATAAGGGAAATCACTTGGCAACATGTCATTAAAGATCAGTTTCCCAAGCGTTGTCACAAGATACATCTTGTTTTGCTTGGCGCTGAAGCTTGTCTTGCCCAGTGATGATGCACGAACACAAATCCGTGTATGCAAATGAATTTCTCCATGTTGATAAGCAAGGAAAGCTTCATTCGCACTGCTGAAGGCTTTTCCTTCATTTTCACCAAAACGACGCCATTTTGCCGCTTCAAGCTCATCGCCTAATTCGGCATAATAGTCTGCTTTTTCAAAGAATTCTTCTTGTGTTTCTTCCATATTTAGATAATAGTTACCTAAAACCATGTCTTGAGATGGCGTAACAATTGGTTTACCATCTTTTGGACCAAGAATATTCCGTGAACCAAGCATCAATGTTTCTGCTTCTGCTTGTGCTAGTTCAGACAATGGAACGTGAACCGCCATTTGGTCACCATCAAAGTCAGCATTAAACGCTGGTGTTGCGAGAGGGTGAAGGCGAATAGCACGCCCTTCCACGATCTTTGGCATAAACGCTTGAATACCTAAACGGTGAAGCGTTGGCGCACGGTTTAAAAGAACCGGATGATTTTCAATAACTTCTTCCGCAACATCCCAAATTCGTGGATCCTGCTGTTCAATGAGTTTTTCTGCCGATTTAGCATTATTGCTAATACCACGGTTTTTAAGTTCATTCACTACAAATGGCTTAAAGAGTTGGATCGCCATTTCGCGTGGAATACCGCATTGATACATTTTTAAGTCAGGACCTACTGCGATAACTGAACGTCCTGAAAAGTCGACACGTTTACCCAATAAGTTTGCACGGAAACGTCCTTGCTTACCTTTTAAGTTATGTGATAAGGACTTCAGTGGACGACCACCGGCACCTGTAACTGCTTTATTACGACGACCATTGTCAATTAAAGCATCCACAGATTCTTGGAGCATACGCATTTCGTTTTGAATAATAACTTGCGGTGTCCCCATATCCAAAAGACGTTTCAAACGATTGTTTCGAGTGATAACACGTCGATATAAATCGTTAACATCACTTGCGGCAAAACGTCCACCGTCTAGTTGAAGCATCGGACGCAACTCTGGTGGAATAACCGGTAATTGTGTAATGATCATCCACTCTGGTTTATTATCCGAGAACAAGAAAGACTCAACAGTTTCTAAACGGCGTAAAAGTTTACGACGTTTGTCCCCCTTTGTTCCTTCAAGCTCTGATAAGATTTTTTGCTGTTCAGCCTCCAGATCAATATTCTCAAGGAGAACTTGGACAGCACGACCTCCAGCTTCCGCTTTAAATGCACCATAACCGTATTTTCTTGTTAATTCACGATACTCACGATCATCGATAATTTGCTTATACTCTAGATCTGTATCTCGAGGGTCTGTAATAACCCATTTCACAAAATAAACAACTTCCTCAAGTACTTTCGGTGTAATATCCAAAAGTAAGCTCATTCGTGATGGAATACCGCGTAAATACCAAATATGTGTTACCGGAGCAGCAAGGGTAATATGACCCATGCGCTCACGGCGAACACTTGATTTTGTAACTTCTACACCACAACGATCACAAACAACCCCACGATAACGGACTTTCTTATACTTTCCGCAATGACATTCCCAATCCTTTGTTGGACCGAAAATTCTCTCACAGAATAAGCCATCTCGTTCTGCCTTTTGTGAACGATAGTTTATCGTCTCAGGTTTTTTAACCTCACCATGAGACCATTCTAAAATTCGCTCTGGTGAAGCTAAGCCAATCTGAATTGAGGCAAATTTATTAATTCCCATTTAAACAAAGCCTCCCTTATTGTTTGCCAGGGTTTGAGCCCTTAGCATCTTTCGCTTGCACTTCATCGGTACCTTCAACTAAGCTCGCTTGGATTTCATCGCCTTCATCATCTAAGAATTTGACATCAAGCGCAAGAGCTTGAAGTTCATGTTTCAAGACTCTGAATGATTCTGGCATACCTGGTTCAGGTATGTCTGTACCATTTTGAATTGCAGCATATGTTTTTGTACGACCTCGAACATCATCTGATTTGATTGTAAGGAGTTCTTGAAGAGTATTGGCTGCACCATAAGCATAAAGTGCCCAAACTTCCATCTCCCCGAAACGCTGACCACCATTTTGTGCCTTACCACCCAATGGTTGCTGGGTAACAAGTGAATAAGGTCCTGTTGCACGAGCGTGTAATTTATCGTCGATCATGTGTGACAACTTAATGAGATACATGACACCGACCGCAATTCGTTCGTCATAACGCTCGCCTGTTTGACCATCATAAAGGACCATCTTACCATCTTCAGGCACATCGCCCTCTTGCATGATACGAATTAACTCTTACGTATAAACACCGTCAAAGACGCTGGTTGCAAAAAGAACACCAAGGTTTTTAGCCGATAATCCCAAGTGTAATTCGAGAACCTGTCCAATATTCATACGACTTGGGACTCCCAATGGGTTTAGCAAGACATCAACTGGTGTACCATCTTCCATAAATGGCATGTCCTCTTCTGGCAGAATACGTGAGATAACACCTTTGTTACCATGTCGACCCGCCATCTTGTCACCTTCAGAAATCTTACGTTTTTGAACAATATATACTTTAACAACTTCATTAACACCTGGTGGTAAATCATGACCCTCGCTACGACGGAAAATCTTCACATCTTGAACGATTCCATTTCCACCATGTGGTACCTTCAGTGAATTATCACGAACTTCGCGAGATTTTTCACCGAAAATTGCAAGGAGAAGTTTCTCTTCAGGAGAAATTTCACTTTGCCCTTTAGGTGTTACTTTACCAACAAGGATGTCACCGGATTCAACCTCAGCCCCGACCATAACAATACCGCGCTCATCCAAATGACGGCAAGCAGCTTCACTTACGTTAGGGATATCTCGAGTGATCTCTTCAGGACCAAGTTTTGTTTCCCGAACTTCTAATGAGTGCTCTTCAATATGAATCGATGTATAGACATCATCTTTAACAAGACGATCACTCATGATAATTGCATCCTCAAAGTTATATCCATGCCATGTCATAAAAGCAACCGTCACGTTTTGACCGAGTGCAAGTTCGCCACGATCCATTGATGGACCATCGGCAAGGATATCACCCTGCACTACACGCTCTCCACGTTCCACAATTGGAATTTGTGTAATACAAGTTCCTTGGTTTGAACGGCGGAATTTTTGAAGTTCATAACTGATCTTTTTCTCACCTTGAACAACAATTTTCTTCGCATCAACATATTCAACAATACCATCTTCTTCAGCAATAATCGCACTGCCTGAATCTTTCGCAATACGATGCTCAATCCCTGTCCCTACATATGGGGAATCAGGTTTTAGAAGTGGAACACCTTGACGCTGCATATTCGCACCCATGAGTGCACGAGAAGCATCATCGTTTTCAAGGAAAGGAATCGCTGCTGTCGCAACAGATACAATTTGTTGCGGGCTAACGTCAACAAGTTCAACCTCATCACGATCAGCCATAATGTTTTCACCTTGATAACGAACAACAACTTGTTCATTCGCAAGTTTATTGCCTTCTACCTCGTTTGCTTGTGCAATAATATATTCAATTTCCTCATCCGCTGCAAGATAGATAATATCGTCCGAGACAATACCATCTTTCATAATGCGATAAGGTGTTTCAATAAATCCATATTCGTTTACTTTACCATAACTGGTTAAATTCGAAATCAAACCAATGTTTGGTCCTTCTGGCGTCTCAATCGGACAAATTCGACCGTAGTGAGATGCGTGAACGTCACGGACTTCAAAACCTGCACGATCACGTGTCAATCCACCTGGACCAAGGGCTGATATACGACGTTTATTCGTAAGTTCTGCCAATGGGTTTGTTTGGTCCATAAATTGTGACAGCTGCGAGGAAGAGAAAAACTCTTTAACAAGCGCTGTTAATGGACGAATGTTCGTTAGTTTCTTAGGTGTTAAGTTTGCAGAATCGGATGTAATGGACATTCTTTCCTTCACAACACGTTCCATACGACTTAAACCAATACGGAATTGATTTTGAATTAATTCACCAACTGTACGAACACGACGATTACCTAATTGGTCAATATCATCCGCTTGACCGATACCGTCAATAAAGTTTAGGAAGTAAGAGTATGTTGCATAAAGATCGGATGCAACAACAACTTTCTTTTCAAGAAGTGGGTCTGTACCGACAATCTTAACAACTTCCCCTTCACGTTCTTCTGGTTCGACCGTCATTGTTTGTACTGCCGCACCAATAAGCCATAAGCTTAATTCGCCTTCCTCTTTAATCGTTTCAACAATCAATTCTTCCGATGCTCGATTAAGCTTTGGTGCATCGGTGTTCGCTAAGAAACGCTCAATTACAGGGCGTCCTTTATCATTTAAAAGATCATCGCCATTTGGTTTTTGAATACGACCTAAGGTAAAGAGACGTTGTCCATAATCAAGAACACGCCAAACATTATCTTTATTAATTTGAACTGGTTTTGCAATGATTCCAGTATAAATTGGAATCTCTCGATCTTTAAGTGTTTCAAGATCTTCCGAACTTAAAACATCACCTTTACGATACTCTAAATCATCTTCAACAATATCTGCTGCAAGTAAACGACCTTCTAAGTGAAGCGTACCATCAACAGTTACTGTCACAATATCTGGTGAAGAAAAGATTTGTTTTAATGGGAAAATATCAAGATGACCTGCTTGACGTAGAACATCTCGAGCCTTTGTGACATCATCACGATGTTCGATAAGACTTCCTTTTTCAAAAACAAGCTCTCCATTAACATCGACAATATCTTCTAAAACACGTGTTCCTCTTAATCGATTATAGACGTCAAGTTTTTTATGAAGCTTATAGCGACCTGCTTTATTTAAATCATAACGTCGATGATCCAAGAACTTAGAATGCATTAAGTTCACAGCACCATCCGTCGTTGGGATTTCGTCGGCTCGTTGGTTTTCATACATTGTTCGAAGTGAATCTTCAAACGTATCTACTTTATCAATCTTTAATGTGTTTACGAGCTCTTCATAATTACCAAAAAACGATGTATATAAAAGGGCATAGTGCTCTAAGAATTCGCGTTCTCCTAAAGCTTCATCGTCATAATCTTCGATGACAGGAAGATTAAGGTCCTTTAGAAATGCTTTAAAGGATTCCACGTTTAAAGCGTCTTCACCTTCCTCAAGGTCAAGACTCATTCCAAACGCTTTAAAAAGAATCGTAGAAGCGATTGTTCGTTTACGATCCACTTTCATATTTAAAATCCGACCCTGTGCCGCTCGACGATCGTCGCTGTTTAACTCCAACCATGTCCCACGACCTGGGATTAATTCTGCCATATAAGTTTCTCGGCCAGTTCTTTCATTCAATTCCGATTTATAGTACGCACCTGGTGAGCGAACAATTTGTGATACAATAACTCGTTCTGCACCGTTAATAATAAACGTACCATTTTTCGTCATCAATGGAAGATCACCAAGGAAAACTTCTTCTTCCTTTTCAATGACTTCTCCGGTTTGTTTATTGATGACCTCAATACGCATCGTCGCACGAAGTGGTGCCGCAAAAGTTGCTTCACGGTTTCGGCACTCATTCTCATCGTACTCCGGCTCGTCAAAAGAATAATCAATAAAACGTAATGTTACATTCTCGTTATAACTTTTAATGGGATAAATCTCATTGAAAACTTCTGGAATTCCCTCATTTAAGAACCAATCGTATGATTGTGTTTGCAGTTCAACTAAATTAGGAAGTGGTAATTCTGCACTCACTTTTGAATAGTCGCGACGTACAGCTTTATTACCAAATTTTTTCACTTTATATGCTTGGTTTTTTCCCATTTATGCCATCCTTTCTTGCCCAATATTTTTATTATAAAGACACCAATATGCAATGATATATGTTATCACATACATTGGCAATAGTCAATCTTTTATTGCTTGATAAATGTAAAAGCCTTTATCTCTCTTTTTAAGTTTACATTCGCCAAAAAGTTCTCGAATAAATTTCTCAGCACTTTTTGCCCCATGTTGTTTTCGAATCACATACCAAAGTTCACCTTTGGGCTTCAATGCTCGGTGTGCATCTTCGAAAAGCGAATACATCTTTTTCTTTCCCACACGAATCGGGGGATTGGTAATAACCAAATCATAGACTTCTTCCTCTTGGATCCCATCTGATTGAAAAAGTTCTCCTTCAACTTTATAACGTTGATAGTTTAATCTCGCCAGATCAACTGCTCGCGGATTAATATCAACCCCATCAACTACAAGATCTGGAAAAATGTCATTCAAAACGACAGCAATGACACCGTATCCACAACCGAGATCCAAAGCTCTCCCAGACAAATCTTGTTGAGAAAGCACCTTTAACAATGCCTCTGTACCAAAATCTACATGTTTATTTGAAAAAACACCATCATCAACCTCAAAGATATAATCACAGCGCAAAAACCGGAAAGCTATATCTCTCCGGTTTTTACTTAATTCTTGATGGTCACTAAAATAATGATTCACGTAACCTCCAGTTTTTCCTTCAGTCTTACTTGACTTCAACTGTTCCGCCAGCTTCTTCAAGAGCAGCTTTAAGTTCGTCTGCTTCTGAAACTGGGATATTTTCTTTAATTGCTGATGGTGCTTCGTCAACAAGTTTCTTCGCATCCATCATACCTAAACCTAAGATATCGCGAAGAGCCTTGATAACACCAACTTTAGAACCAGAAACACCTGTTAATGTTACTGTTACCTCACTTGGTCCATCCTCTTCTTCGTCAGCACCTGCTGCTGCTACTGCTACTGGCGCTGCTGCGCTAACACCAAATTCTTCTTCAATCGCTTTTACAACTTCATTAATTTCTAAAATTGTCATTTCTTTTAACGAAGCAATAAATTCTTCTGCTGTTAATTTAGCCATTTTATTTTCCTCCTGTTTCTAAATTATTCTTCTTCTGACGCTTCTTCTGCTGATTCTTCAGCTTCTTCTGTTTCACTTGCTTCAACTGCTACGTCAGCTGCAGTTTCAGCCTCTTCTTCTTCCATTTTACTTGCAAGCTCAGACAAGACATAAGCCATGTCACGTACTGGTGCTTGGAATGTACTGAGAAGCATTGAAATCATACCATCATGATCTGGTAAGGTCGCGAGTTCTTTAATTTCATCAACATCAACAACTTCGCCATCAACAATACCACTCTTGATTTTTAACTTTTTATTTTTCTTTGCAAATTCTGCAAGAATACGACTTGGGGCAACTGCATCGCCACCATAAGCGACAGCATTTGGTCCTGCCAAGTGCTCATTTAACGCTTCATAGTCAGTTCCTTCGATTGCACGACGGAATAAAGTGTTTTTATAAACTTTAAATTGAACACCTTCGTCATAGAGCTTACTACGTAAGTCAGTGATTTGAGACACGTTCAATCCGTGATACTCAACAATCACTGCTGATTCAGATTTTAAAACATCCTCCTGAATCTCAGCTACAATCGCTTTCTTTTCTTCCATTACTTGTGTATTGCGCATTCGATTCACCTCCATTCAAACAGCGAATCAAAATATACCAATAAAAAAAGCTCACTGAAAGAGGTGAGCGTTGTTTTATACGGACTCCACCTCGGCAACATATTAAGCTTGCGCTGTTGCTGTCTTTGGCATAAATTGATATCGTGCTAATTCTACCACAGTTAGAGACTTTGTCAAGTATTGTGTTGAATTCTTTTTATTTAGGGTATAATGTTTTTAGGTGATTGAATGAAAACGATCCAATGGAATGATAAAACCATCCACTTTGTACCCACTGCCCACGTATCAAAACAATCTGTCCTCGATGTTAAAGAAACAATCGAAGCTGTCCAACCCCAAGCAGTTTGTATTGAACTGGATGCTAGTCGTGCACAAAGCCTTCAAGAAAAAGAACAAAAACAAAATGAAGAATATGACATTAAAACGATGATCAAAGAAAAGAAATTTGTTGCCTTTGCTTTTAAACTTCTCATCAGCAGCTTTCAAAAAAGAATTGCTGAAAAAGAAGAGGCAGAAGTCGGTGGCGAAATGCTTCAAGCCATCGACTCAAGCAAAGAACACGAAATTCCTCTCTATTATATTGATCGGCATATCAATATTACAATGAAACGTTTATGGACCAATCTCAGCATGTGGAAAAAAGTTGAACTTATCACAGCCTTTATTTTTTCTTCTTTTGAAGATGAAGAAATCGACATTGAAGAACTTAAAAATCAAGATCTTCTCTTTCACTTAATCAGTGAAATGGAAACTGAACTCCCCCACCTTGCAGACGTTATTTTGCATGAACGAAACCAATACATGGCTGAAAAAATAAAACAAATTCCCGAACAAGAAATTGTCGTAGTAATCGGAGCAGCGCATTTACAAGGAATTATCGAAGAACTCGATAAAAGTAATTCCTTAGCCGATCTAAATACTGTCCCTGAGAAAAAGAAAAAATCTTGGACACAATACCTTGTCCCTCTTCTTTTCATTCTTCTTTTTGCTTCACTCTTTATGAAAAGCCCTGAAAGTGGTTGGAAAGAAATGGGCACATGGTTCATGCTAAGTGGGGGGCTTGCCAGCCTTGGCGCCTTAATGCTTAAGGCCCATCCTCTTACAATCCTTGCAACACTTATTGGTGCTCCCATAGGACTTCTGTCTCCTGTTCTATCTGTCGGTATTTTTTCAGGGCTTGCACAGGCTTATATTTATCCACCAAGAGTATCGGACTTTAGTCGCTTAGCAGATGACAGTCGCCATTTTAAAGGTTGGTACCAAAACCGATTTTTAAATCTACTCGCTATTATGCTTGTCACAAGTATCTTGAGTTCTATCGGAACTTTCATCAGCAGTGGTCGCATTATTAAAACTTTAGTCCAATAAAAAAGTTTCTCGATGAGAAACTTTTTTTATACCTTCTTTTTACGTTTGTGTGACTGCCATAGAATTAAGATGAATGATAGGCCAAACAAAATACCCGAGACAGAAAAACTTGCTTCAGGTAAATAAGTGTAAACAAAGGAACTCCCCAAAGCTCCGAAAATTTTACCCAGCATTAATAAAGCATTATAAAGACCGCTTAATTGGTTTCCACTTTCAACATCTGTTTTATACGACATGACAAGATTTTGTTGTAGCGGGATCATCACTGTATTCAAGGCAAACCACGCAAGTGAAAAGCGCATAAACATATCTGCTGAGTCCATATTACGAATCACAATCGATAAAAGCGACATACTCAAAAGTACAAGAGGCAAAAGCTTCGCCTCAGACTCACCTTGTTCTCCACGCTTTCTTCTTACAACCAACATATTTAAAACTAAAGCAAAAATACCGACAAGCGCTTTAATATTACCGTTGACACTTGGGGGAAAATCAAAAACATCCTTAATATAATAATTAAAGCTTTGATCAAAAAGCGTAACAGCAATCGAAGAAATTAAAATCGACGCAAACAAACAAGCTGTAAAGCCAAAGAAGTATTCAGACCCAGACGATAAGACCTTGAAAGGATTCGCATTTTTGACCATATCCTTATCCAGTTTTTCTTCAATCTTTTCATAAGGTCCTAAAACGAAATAGAAAAGAAGACCCATCACAAGATGAAGTGCTGCTTGAATATAGAATGTTAATAAAACAGAAACATCCCCGATTTTACCGCCAATAAAAAAACCCAGCGCGGCACCGATACTAATAATAACCGATGACATTGTAATATAACGTGCCTGTTTATCCTCAGGCGCTTCATTAATAATGTATGTCATCAGACCAACTTGAAATCCTCCCGCAAATGCTCCACCAAGAAAGCGAGCTATGTATAAGCTCGCTTCGCTTGTTGAAAATGCAAAAAGCATTTGCGCTATTGCATATCCTATGGATGATATCATCAGAATTCGAGTCTTCTTTAAGCCGTTTGCTAAGTTCGACCAAATCAAAGAAAATAGAAAGTTCATCGTAGACATCGCGGCAAAAGCAATGCCGAAAACATGATCTCCTAAATCAAGACTTTTAATCAAACTCGGCGTAACGGGATGACCTAAATTCATACCGATAGTTAGGATTAAATTAAAAAGGATAAAGATGGTCATTTTACGTTTTTCAATAAAATGACTCATGATAACCTCCTACTTTTTAAGCCATAATTTTTCTGGGTAAATACCATCTTTTTGCATACTCCCCAGTGCTTCTTTAACATGTTCTTTATCATCTTGATACGTTACACCAAACCAACGATCCGGTGTTTCCAAGATGCGAACTTGAAGTAAATCTTTTTTAATAAGAGCGCCTACATCATTAGGCAAAAGAGCCTCTGATTTTTCAACGTTCTTATCCACATCTTCTTTCAAGAAACGCTCAAACTCGCCGTCCATCTTATCAAAGATGCTTGGTGCAAAGCCCCAAAAATTCATTGAAACAAGTGTTCCCTCTGGTAAAATGCGCTCATTTTCACCTTCGACAATGACGCGGTCTCCTTGAGGGATAATTCCGTCGGTTTCCACAATATCCGTCAAATAGCCTTGCTCATTGGCTTCGCAAATTCCACGGGTAACCGTACCATGATCTGTAATGGTGTTTTCTACAGCATAACCCATCATGGCTGCTTTTTGATCACTGACCTCTTCCCTCAAAAATCTTGCCATTTCAACAAAGGCTTGCTTACCATAGTAATCATCCGCATTAATGATCGCAAAAGGTGTTTCAACCACCGAACGAGCGCTTAAGAGTGCATGGGTTGTTCCCCATGGCTTTTCTCGGCCTTCAGGAACTGCAAACCACTCTGGAACATCATCAATACTTTGATATGCATAGTCTACATCAATAAATGGACGTAGTTTTGAGACAAGTTCTTCTTCGAAAAGTTCTTCGTGTTCTTCACGAATAATTAAAACCAAACGATTAAAACCTGCTTCAATGGCATCATGAATCGAAAAGTCGATGATTGCTTCCCCGTTTAAACCAAAAGAATCAATTTGTTTTAAACCACCGTAACGACTCCCCATTCCTGCCGCTAAAATCACTAAAGTTAAGTCCATAACTAAGTCCTCCTTGTTCTTTTTCACCTTATACATTGTAGCATATTTAAAAGTTTTTGAGAATAAAACTCAAAAAGGAGACAATGAAAGACAAGATAAGAAAAAAACCGTCCAAAGACGGTTTGTTTGCTTAAATGGTGCCGTCACCGAGAATTGAACTCGGAGCTGAGCATTACCATTGCTCCATTTTACCATTAAACTATGACGGCAAGCTTGCGCTTATATATAATACGAAATTTAAACAAAAAAATCAAGGGGTCAGTGGCAATTTTACCACTGACTTTTTTTCAGCAACTGATAGACCTTTGATATCGGCAATCCCATAATTGAAAAATGATCCCCTTGAATCGACTCAACAAACAAAGCACCGTAGCCATGGATATTATAGCCCCCAGCTTTATCCATCGGTTCCCCACTGGCGACATAGGCGTCGATTTCTTCTTCTGTTAAATCATAAAACTTCACATTTGAAATGACTAAATCAGTTTCTTCGCGTTCACTCGAAATAATATGAAAAGCTGTCCATACTTGGTGCTCCGAACCAGAAAGCATTGCGAGCATTTCTTTTGCTTTTGCTTCATTCTCGGGCTTTTCCAAGATTTGATTTTGATAAACCACAATCGTATCAGCCGAAATTACAACCGCATCGGAGTGATCCTTAAAGACTGCATGCGCTTTTCTTTTCGCTAAATCACAAATTTGCTCTTTCAAATCGCGTCCTTTCACGAATGTTTCTTCCACATTGGATGAAACAACTTGAAAAGGTTCTTCTAAAAGTGCCAATAACTCACGTCTTCGTGGTGATTGGCTTGCTAAAATAATTTTCTTATCCACTACATACCATCTTCCTTTATTTGTTTCGAATGTAAACATGCTTTACATTCGAATTGGGAATTCTTCTTTCGTCGATTTCAAATCGATTCAAGGATTTAACAAGCGGGGTTAACTGATAAAAACCATAATTTCTTGGATCGAAATCAGGATGTTTTTTCAGCAAGAGATTCCCAAGATCCCCCATAAAAGCATAACCATTGTCATCGGCTAAGTCCTGTATACTGCTTGAAATCACATCAACTAAAGCCTCTTCTTCTTGATGACCAATCTTCATTTTACCCGATGTTTTCTTATCGTCAAGTGAAGCGATAATATCAAGATATATAAATTTATCACAAGAGACGATGAATGGATGCGGTGTTTTTCTCTCACCAATTCCAATAACATACATTCCAGACTCCCTTAATCTTACCACAAGCCGAGTGAAATCACTATCACTAGAAACAATGCAAAAACTGTCCACATTCCCCTCATAGAGAATATCCATTGCATCAATGATCATCGCCGAATCCGATGAGTTTTTACCTGTGGTATAGGCATATTGCTGAATAGGCGTTATCGCATGATTTAATAAATGCTTTTTCCATCCCGAAGAACTTTGTTGAGTCCAGTCACCATAAATTCGCTTAATGGTTGGCACACCATAACGTGCTACCTCTCTTAATACTTCCGATATGTGTGCATGGGGTACATTTTCTGCATCGATTAGAACCGCTATTTTTCTTTCCGGTCTTGTCATATTAATCCTCTTTTCTTACTACAAATTCAACACCATCATCACGATTGTGTGCTGAAATTAAATATCCATATTGTGTTACTACACGATGTACAATCGATAAACCAAGGCCAAACTGACCTTTTTCGCCTACCTCATATGCCTTAAACAAGGAATCGATCTTATCTTCGTCGATTTCAGAACCATCATTATAGACTGAAAAACCATCCTCTTTCAAATCAATAATAATTTTTGTCTTTGCATAACGCAAAGCATTGTCTAGAAGATTTTCAAAAACAACACGCCAAGGTTCCTCACTACCATATAAAACTGCTTCATCATTGGGACGAACTTTAATATCAATTTCAGGTCGGAATTGACGACTTGAAACAATCACCTGTTCCACAATTGATTCAGTATCTAAGATTTGACAATCTTCTAGTTCTTCATGAACCAAATAATCCATACGATTCAACATCAGTAAATTGAAAACTTTCTTTTCCAAGCGATCTGCATGTTCGATAATCACATCCACCGATTTTTCCAATGTTTCATAAGGATAGATTCCATCTTTGATACTTTCACCATAGGATTTAATCGTCGCAATCGGGGTTTTGAGATCGTGTGAAATATTTTGAATCATTTCTTCTTTTAATTGTTCTTGACGATCAATTTCATCATTCATTTCCACCAAAACATGCGCTAGTTCACCGATTTCATCACCGCGATCAATGGCTAGATCGGCTTCCTCATTGTTTCTTATTTTATTAATATATTCCCGGATTTGATTTAAAGGATGGATAAGTGTTGTAACCCATATGAGTAGAATTAAAAAGACCACGCCCATTACCAAAAGCAAGATATTAATCACGCTGCTTAAAAGTGTGGATTTAAATTCATCATGGTAATCAGCACTGATAATCGTCGCAATCGTTGCATCACGATTCGGAATATTTGCAATCGTATAAAGACCTTTATCCCCATAACGATAGTCTATCACTTCATCTGAATCACTTGTATCCATATGATATTTAATTTGTTGTAAAAGATCACGATCAATTAAATTCATCCCGTTGGATGTATATTTACCATCTTTTGTGCCAATAATATGAATGATATTCGGATCGTTTGCTCCATATAAATCTGCATCATTAAGATTGCGTATGTAGTTGTAAATAACATTCTGTTGTGCTCGATGAATCAAGCCATACATTTGCTTATCAACAAATGCATCGACTTTCAATGTAAGCGAACCAAAGAAGAAAACTAAAAAGAAAACTAACATTAAAACAACAATCGAAACAAGTTGTTGTGTTAAAGATAGTTTTCTTAATTTCTCTTTTAACTTTTTCATCCTAAGCGATACCCGAAGCCATAAATCGTTTGAATATTCAAACCTGGCATTTTCTTTCGCAAACGACGGAGCGTATCATCAACAACCCGATCCGAACCAAAATAATTGGTTTCCCAAACATGTACTAAGATTTGTTCTCGTGTAAAGGCAACCCCTCTGTTTTTGACAAAGAGCATGAGCAAATCAAATTCTTTTGTTGTTAATTCAAGTTCCACCCCATCTTTCGTGGCGGTTCGCTGTTTTTCATCGATAATATAACCATCAACTTCTGTTTTCACTTCATGATTATACGTTCTGCGAATAATATTATTGATACGTAAGACAAGTTCTTTTGGTGAGAATGGTTTCGTAATGTAATCGTCACTGCCTTTTTCAAGGCCGATGATGCGATCAAATTCTTTATCTCGAGCCGACATAAAGACTACCGGAGTTGACGGTGAATAAGCCTTAATTCGCTCAATTAAATCAAAGCCACTCTTATCATCAAGCATAATGTCCAAAATCCACAAATGAACATCATCATCTTGCACATGAGCATTGGCTTCATCATAGGTATAATATGAACGCACTTCATAGCCTTCTTTTTCTAAATAGCTTTTTACAAGTTCGTTCAGATCTTTTTCATCTTCGACAATATTGATCACATATTTCATAACATCACCCATTTTGTATCTTATTTATCACCTTTATCATATCACTGCTAAGCTTTTCACACAACTTTATATCGGGAGATTCAACCATGACTCGAATAACATTCTCAGTTCCTGAAGCCCGAACGAGAATTCTCCCCTCACCTTTAAGACTGTTTTGAATTTCTTCATAGGCCTTTAAAAGGACAGGATTTTCCATCATGCCGTATTTATCATCAACAACAACTTTTTCCAATGTTTGCGGATATATTTCACAAGTTTTTAAAATATCATCTAAGTCCGCTTCATAATAAACCATCGCTTCAACAATCTTCAGTGCCGTCAACATCCCATCGCCCGTTGTCGCAAAATCACCTAAAATAATATGCCCTGATTGTTCGCCACCTAAATTAAAACCATGTTTTTTCATACTCTCAGCAACATGACGATCGCCAACATCAGTAAGATGGACATCAAGGCCCATACGTTCACAAGACTTGATAAAACCAAGATTGGACATGACTGTCACTGAAACACCATCATTCTTTAACTGATTTTGATCTTTTAAAAAACGAGCCAAAACATAAAGAAGTCCATCACCATCAATTAATCGTCCATGTCGATCGACCGCTAAACAGCGATCCCCATCACCATCAAAGGCAAAACCCACATCTGCCCTCTCTTCGAGCACTTTTTCTTGAAGTGCTTTGGGATCTGTTGACCCACAAAAACGATTAATATTTAATCCGTTGGGTGTTTCAAACATTGCAACAACATCCGCACCAAGTTCTCTAAATAAGCGAGAAGCCAAAAGCGATGTCGCACCATTTGCCATATCAAGAACAATCTTCATGCCTGAAAAATCATGAGAAATACTCTTGCGCAAATGATCCAAATACATATCGTGGCCTTGCGAATAAAAGATATTGCCAAGATCAATGCTATCGACACCTGTTAATGTGCTTTCACCATGGAGATAAGCTTCTATTTCAACCTCCATGCTTTCAGAAATTTTTCCGCCACTTCCCGAAAAGACTTTTAAACCATTATCAAAATACATATTATGACTGGCCGAAATCATCACACCATTTGTGTAATCACCTGTAGCCAATAAGTAATCTAAACCTGGAGTCGGTAAAACATCCAAGTATTCTACATCACTTCCCATCGAAATAATGCCTAAAGAAAGGGCTTGGGCAAGAAGGGGCGAAGATATCCGCGTATCTTCAGCCACCAAGACCGTTCCTCCTTGCGCTTTGTAGCCCAAAAATTCACCTAGTTTAAGTGCATGTTCTAAAAGAAGTTCTTCATTAAATTTACCACGCAATCCATCAGTTCCAAAGTGTATCATACTTTATCACAATCTCTTTTCCTCTTAATTATTCAATAACATCAAAGACAATTGATTCTTTCTTTGATTTAATCCGTAGTAATGGAGAATTTGATTCAATGTAAAGTTTACCTTCTTGATTCTCTCCTAATTCTACATCCCGCATATCGATATAAACCCAAACACTGTCAATATTGAATTCTTCTAAGTTTTCTTTCGTACCAAAAACTTCCAAACTCGTATAAACATCATCTTTGTTTACTGGCGACATTTTGTAGCCATTCACGTTATAACGCCAGTTAATGGGCACTTTATCAAAAACTTTTTTGACACCCTTCGCCAATTTAATATCCATGTTTACCTTATTCACTGTACCATGTCGAACACCCGATGGTAAGTTAATATTGTAAGCTGCTTTGGTATCATCTGTTAACGATGCTGCCGGAATCGGTACCGATATTTCATCAATACTATCCAAAACAGACTGTGGAGCATAAATGGTAATCGCTTCATGATCCATCGTTACGGATTTAATCGCTTTGTTATCCGGGATTTCTCCTTCAAACACAGGCTTAATAGGGACTGTTTTATTGGGTGAAGTGATATCGACTGTTACACTGATTTTACTTGGGACAATATCAACATCTTCAAACGGTTTTCCTTCCTGATCATAAGCAACAAGTTGAGCCTCTGTGACAAATTTGCTCGACTGTCCACTGACATCAATGAGCGCCTTAACAAAGGCAACCTCTTCGAGAGTATCTTGAGACGCTTTAATCGAAACATCCTTTGTTTCAAGTTCAGGTTCCCCCAAGACATAACGCGGATCAAGTTGATCAATATTGATAAATTCATAACTTAATTCAACTGTTTTTGTTTCTTTTTTCTTAATATGAACCTCTGCATTTGCCGGTTCAATATATGTTTTTACACGACTTGGAAAACCTTTCGCTTTATACGAAACACGATGAACGCCTTCAGATAGACCACTTAAATCTAATTCAACAACATAATCATCTTGAGCATCCAACATCGAAACGTCGGTATAGTCGCCAATGATCCCAATATTCACTGCCTCATCAAAACCACTGACCTCATACATCTCGCGATTATAGGTTAAAACAACTGGAACATCTTGTAATTCTTTGGAACTTTTCAAGCTCGCTGCTGTGCTTGATTCATCAGTATTAAAAGCCAAAAAAATCAAAACAGCTAAACCAAAAGCAACCAGACGACCATGACGAGGATTGAATAAGATGCGATCAAACCAATCGCTAAACCATTTCAGCAAACGAATGAAAGCATCGCCAATCGCTTCATAACGACGCCCAATCTTTTCAGACTGCTTCGCAATTCGTTGAGCCAACTCTAACTTCTCATCCGAATCAAATTTTGGTTTTTTACGATCTTTTTCACTCATCTCCTTCACCTCCATCATCTTTTTTATTGTTCTCGTCTCGATCTTCATCTTCTTTCTCATCCGATGTACTGAAGAAAGATTTCAATCCTTTAAACTTCGATTTTGTTTCTTCATCCATCTCTTCAATCTTTTCAACTTTGATAGGGTCAATATTTAATTTACCTAAATTAAAACGACGTCTTTTGGAGCTTTCAAGACTACGACTCACTTCTTGCTCGGTATTTTGAATCAATAAGTTAAGATAGTCTCTTAAGCTGGCTTCATCCATTTCTTTCAAGCTTCCCTCTTCAGCAACCGAAATTCGACCTGTTTCTTCCGATACAACAATCGTAATCGAATCAGTAATCTCACTGATTCCTAAAGCTGCCCGGTGGCGCGCACCATATTTAGATGGCAAAT
>JASLJD010000017.1 GCA_030152625.1 Erysipelothrix sp. | reverse complement strand
TCCAATAAAATCATATGCCCTGTGCTACTGATTGGCAGCCACTCTGTAATGCCTTCGACAATACTCAAAAGGACAACTTTTAATATTTCAATCATTTTATGCCTCCATCTAACATAATCTTTCTAATTTTAGCACATTCTCTTTGAAAAATCACTCTTTTACAAAATGGATGGCATTGTTTTCAGGCTCTAAAGAGGCTAAGCCTGCCTGGATATAAAGGGGAATCTTAGCCTCTTGAATGCGTTGATGGCCTTCTTGAAAATTTTTCGCAATGCAAATCCCCACAGCAACAAGCTCTGAGCCTTCTTTTTGAAGGAGTTTTTGCGTATTGAGAACCACATTCCCTTTCGCTAGAAAGTCATCCAGTAAAATGAAACGTTTGTTTTGAATGCGTTCTTTTGTGACGCTGAGATAATAAGCATTCTTTTTCGTAAAGGAATACGAACTGACTTGTGCATAGATAGCTGGATCTTTCTTGTGATCGCTTTTCTTTAAAACAATCAACGGTTTTTGGGCATGAAGACTGGCAAAAACGCTGGGAGCAATGCCCGATGCTTCGACTGTTAAGAAAGCATCGAATTCAAATTCTGCAAAAGCCTTTGCGAAATCTTGACCTAAGCTTTCCATCAATTCAACATCTATCACTTCATTCAAAAATGATTTCACATCCAAAACATCTTCTGAGATGACTTTCCCCTCATTTAAAATTTTTTCTTTTAAGGCTTTCATCTTATCCTTCCCTTCTACAATGTCCATAAATATAAAACAGAAATAAAACTGATGAAATGCATCATCTTAGGAATATCTTGAGCCCTTCCTGCAAAAAGCATCAATATTTCCCAGGTGATGAAACCTAAACTAAGCCCCAAGGAAATGGAACCGGTCAAGGGCATCATCACAATGATCACAAATGATGGAATGACCACTTCAAAACCTGCCGACCAATCAATGCTTTCGATGTTTTTCATCATAAAAATACCCACAACCATTAAAGCGGGTGTGGTCACAGCCGATGTAACCACGGATAAAAGCGGGTAAAGAAAAAGAGACAAGAGGAATAAAATCGCGGCTACGACAGCCATTAAGCCTGTTCTTGCCCCGCTGATAATCCCGGCAACCGATTCGATATAAGTGGAAAGATTGGAAGTTCCCAAAAGAGAACCCACAAAACTTCCAAAGGCATCGGCAAGATAAATCCGTGAATTCTCTTCCAGTGGATCCTTCCCTTCATGGGGTATTTGGGATGCTGCGGCAGCGAGGGTTGTGGCTGTACCAAAAAAATCAAGAAACAGAAAAGTAAAGACAACCACTATCGCTTGCATGTTCATCATTTGCGGCAAAGTTTTAATCGACACTAAAAAAGTAGTGGAAAACATGGTCTTGATCGCTTCTTTCGGAAAGGCGATCAAGCTGCCTTCCGGTAATTGAGGAAGGCTTTCTAAAACCGAGGCCTCATAATGCCAATAGCCTTTACTTGCGCCAAAACGAAGGCCCAAGCCAAATAAAGCAGCCGCTAGCATACCGTAAAATACAGCAAATTGATTCCCTCTCACAAGAAAGAAAGCAGCCACAAGAAAACCAAAAAGCGCAATCTGTACATTGGGATCAGAAAAGCCGCCAAAAGAAATTAAAAGACTTTCATCCGCTACAATAATCCCTGCATTTTTAAAGCTGATAAAGGCAATAAAAATCCCTAAACCAACCGTACCTGCTTGCTTGATTTCGTGAGGAATCGCTTGAATTAATTGTTTGCGAACACCTGTCAAAGCTAAGATGAGAAATAAAATTGACGATAAAAAAACAGCCGACAAGCCTTCCTGCCAACTTAAGCCCATATCTAGCACCACCGAGTAAGCGAAAAAAGCATTCATCGACATACAAGGGGCAATCCCTAATGGAAATCGAGCATAAAGTCCCATCACCAACATCGCAATCGCCGTTGATAAAATCGTCGCAACAAAGACCGCATCTGCAGGCATGCCTGCATTCGCTAAAATAATCGGGTTGACAAAAATAACATAAGCCATCGCCAAAAAGGCTGTCAAGCCTCCGGTTACTTCCTTTTTAAAACTGGAATTGGCCTCTGTAATACCAAAAAAACGATCCAATTGATCTTTCACTGTATCTCTCCTTTTCTTTCCTTCAGATCAATCCTAAAACACCATAAGGATGACAAAAAGAGAGCCAAGATCATTTGGACCGCTTGCTCTTATTTGCCATAGTTTGTATCTTTACGGGATACAAGTAGAAACTTTCAGACCTTATTACTGAAATTATATGGGGTTTTATGTGCCTATCGTAACATGCCACTCAAGCCTTGACAAGTTAATCTCTGAGGATTTTAACATGACTGCCTTGATCACTGCTTTTAACCTGAATCTGTTGACTGATGACCTGTTTTAAGTCGGGCACATGAGAAATGATCGCGACTTGACGCTTTTCATGCGCTAAATCAGAGAGAGCTTTCATGGCCTGGTCTAAAGAGTGTTCATCCAAGGTTCCAAAACCCTCATCGATAAACATCGTATCGATTTGAATTTTTGCCGACATTTTCTGACTCACATCCGATAAACCCAAAGCCAAGGCAAGCGCAGCTTTAAAAGATTCTCCCCCCGACAAAGTCTTGACACTGCGCCGTTTTCCAGTGTAGCGATCCAAGACTTCTAAATCAAGGCCGCTTTGAGCTCGCTTGTCCATCGCTTCATCTTGACGATAAAGTGCATAGCGATCTTGCGTCATGGCTCGTAGCCGTTCATTGGCTTCATAAAGGACATAATCAAAATAAGCTGCTTGGACATATTGTTCAAAAGCCAGTTTTTCATGCCCCGTTAAACGACCATTGGCTGTTTGAGAAAGCAAGGCAACCCGTTCATAATCCTTCTGTCTAGCTGCTTCTTCTTTGATTAAATGAGACCATGTTTTCTGACTTTTTTCAGCTTGATGTAAATGTACTTGGACTTTTTCAGATGCTTCGGAAACTTCCTGCCGTTTTTGCCTGATTTGATGAAAACTTGCATACAAAGCATCTTTAACTTGAGGATCAAAGCCCGCCAATTCTTTCGCATTATTTTTGATTTGAATCGCAAGACTTTGTCGCTCTTTTTGATACTGATCGATGCTGGCATGTTTTTCTTTACGTTTTTCCCAAAGTTTTTCCAAATCATGATAACGTTCCAAGCTCATTTTTTTCGCTTTCAAAGCTTCTGTAAAGGCATGTTCTTTTTCTTGAAGTGCTTCCTTTTCTTTGCTTAGACGTTCTTTTTGTTCTTCAAGAAGTGCTTTCGAAGCCGTGATCGCTTGAGAGAGTCTTTCTTTTGCTTCTTGGTAATCCTTGATTTGTTTTTCAATCTCAGCAAGCTTTTTAAGCATGGTCGCCAGCTGATCTTTAGCTCCTTTGAAAGAAGGATAGCGCAGACGTTCTTGTAAGTTTTTATGATTTGTTTTTAATGTCAATTGTTCGCGTTCCATTTTCTCAAGCTTCGTTTTTGTTTTTTCAAAAATTGAATGCTTCATTTGATAATCTTCTTTCAATTGGGGAAGTTTTTTCAGCTTTTCTTGATAAGCTTCCATTTCTTTTTTCGTTCTAAGCCAGTCTTTTTCAAGTTCTTCAACACGAGTTTTTAAACTTTCTGAATTCTCGGATGCTTCCTTATAAGCTTGAAGTTTTTCTTCTAAATGATGTTTTTCACTTGTGAACTGGATCGCTTTTTCCTTCAATTTTTGATAAGAGGCCTCTTTTTTTCGATAGATTTTTTCCGATGAAGCCAAAAGATCGGGGTCCATACTTTCTTCTCGCTCTTGCTTCACGCGTGGATGATGCTTCGAACCACAAACCGGACAGGCCTCGCCTTCTTTTAAGCTTTGACTTAAGATACTGGCCTGCTGGCTTAAAAACATCTGAAAATGATCATCATAACTTTGCTTGGCTTCCTTGATTGCATTCGCTGCTTTCTCTAAAGCTTGATTGAGCTTTTTCTCCTCTTTCTTTTGTTCTTTTAAAACTTCAAGCAGAGATTCTTTTTCTTTCGCAGCCTGATACTCAGTCTTGATTTGATCGAGTTCTTTTTCATATTTTTGATAAGCTCTTAAACTGGTTTCCTGCTTTGGATAAAGATTTTGGCTTTGCTCATACAAGCTTTCCGCTTTCTTGTAATCTTTCTTCTGCTTATCGCAAAGCGAGCCTTGTTTTTCAATCACTTTTTGAAGATGAGACAGCTCTTCTTCACTCTTTTTCAAGCTTTCATAAAGCGGCATGCTCTCTTGAAGTTTTTGAATCTCATAAGCAAGCTTTTCTTTCTTCTCTTGCGCCTTTTGAATATTTTCCGCTTCGCTTTCGAGCTTTTTCTGATCTTTTTGATAGTTTTGATAACGCTTCTTTTCTTTTTGATAAAGCTTTGAAAGTTCGGTGCTTTCTTTTTCGATTCGTTTTAAGTCCTGATACATGGGCTTGAGATCTGCGTTAGTCTCTTCTGCTTCTTGAAGATCTTGTTTCAATCTCGCAATCGCATCGGCTTGTTTTAAAAGTTCTTTTTCTTGAGCTTTTAAGCGCTTTTGTTCCTCTTGACGTTTCGCTTGAGCTTCAAATTGTTTTAAGGCATAAGTTTTTTCATCGTAAGCCCTGTCCAAGACTCGTTTTTCTTCACAAAGGCTCTGAGATTTTTGACTTAAGGTCTTGATTTCTTGCTTGAGATAATCACTGAAATCAATCAAGTCACTTTCATCGCGATAATCATAGAAAACTTGTTTTTTTCGTTCCGCTATTTTCGTTAAGGCTTCTTCTGCCTCTTTTTGTTTCCGATCTAAAATGCTTTGCATTTGACGATAGATTCGCGTATCAA
>JASLJD010000011.1 GCA_030152625.1 Erysipelothrix sp. | reverse complement strand
TTCAGCGCATAACCTTTTTGCCGCATATCCGTGCGTATAGAATTTAAAAATGGACTGTTAGACATAAAACGCTCCTTGTCTTGCAACTGTCTGCCTATACAGCCTATTCTAGCTCGGATTTGTAAATGTGCTTGTTTTTACCCCCTAGAGATGCTTGATTATCGGTGGGTTTTTAATTTAATGCTATATAAATCAAAGTGTTATGAGTTCTTTGGGTGAGACAATGTGCATTGTGCAAGCAGGATAGACGGTATGCACGATTTGTAATAACAGAGTGTCTTGTATTTTTAAAGAAAGTCTATTTAATACAAGTAATTATATTAATTAACGGTAAGCAACAGCGGGTGACGAAACGAGCATGCATACTAATAAGCTGTTAGCCAGAAGAACTTAAACCAAGCTTATTTGGGGATTAAAAATTGAAGCCAAAGACTGAATTTATAAAAATTAAAGATAATGAGAGACTGATTAAGCTATTGCTGGAAGATCTTGTGCTCGCTCCAAGGGTTAAGGCTCTTGATTGGTCGAAGATCACCAAGCAAACGCCAAACATGAAAATTGGATATCCTGGACAGCATTTGGCCTCACTTATAACAGGTGTCCAGGGGGTAAGAACAGGAGCAAGAGGGGATGATTTAGAAGATGGCTCAGAAGTTAAGTCATGTAGCCGTGTAGATCAACTTGATAGCTGCAAGGACTGTGGAAACAAGGTGCTAAGAATTGAAACTGCTTGTCCGCATTGCGGGTCAGCAAACGTTAAACGCATGGATGACAGCAAATGGTTGTTTTCTGTTAAATCAGAGGAAGAACTAAACCTTCTCACAAAGAGACTGGATAGAGTGTTTTTAACTATTGCTGATTATCCACTTTTTTCTGAAAACAACTTCGATACAATACGGTTTCAGGCATTTGAAATATGGAATAATTGCGACCGGCATAAGAATTTTGAAATAATAATGAGAAATTATTTTTATAAAATATTCTTAGAGCATATAAAAATAAATCCAAGGAAAACGCCTGCGCCTAAAAACTTTTGGCCATTTAGTTATCAATTCTACCTTTGCAATCCTGTAAAAGTATTTCAAGCAACTGTTGCCAACGCCAATACAAATCCATCAATTAATATCGATTTATTTATTTCACCAGAAGCCGACAGAGAAATATTAACACCAGAACCAATGCCAAGTTCCTTACTGGGGAAGGACGAGTTCAATCTTCTTGCGGATGAGGCAAATAGGTACATAGTTGAGAGTTTGCTTAAAAATGGAAAATCTTTTAACGATTTTAAAGAGGCTGTGATCAAAAAAAGCTTTAATAAGGGATTGATTACGGAAATGCTGCCATATTTGGATTGCCGTGCAAGAGATCTCCTGCCACTAAGAGATACTGATAAAATTTCAGTATCAAAAGCAAAATATCAAAGAAGATAAGATGGTGCGGGCAGAGCCCGCAGCATCAATAGTTTAGAAGTCGGGATTGCTCAGATACTAAAAAATTCATTTCTTTACTAAGATCGGCCTGCTTTTTTAAGATTTTTTCGACTTTCTTGAACCTTCCGCTTCTGTCAAAAACTTCATCAGGAACGACTAATTGACCTAAGTCTGATGCATGCAAATGAGCGGTCTGTCCTCGAACCATGTTTTGAATCTGAGAAACTGCTTCATTTGACCTGAGGAATGCAAGGAGTAAAAAAGGAGAGATTAATTCTTGCTTTACTCTTATGAGCATTATTTCTCCCACAAAAGATATATTTTTAGATTCGACGAACTCAGGAACTCCTGTGAAAATGTCCGATTTTTTTGCAATATAAACTGGGCTATGTGCTGATGAAGTGAGTAGTATGTCGCCATACTGAAGAACAAGAGGTTTTCTAGACTTCAATCGCTTATTAATTTCTTCGTCATTAATATAGTTTCTGTCCCTGGCTTCCCAATTAATTCCTGTTCCGGAAAGGTTGCCAACCTTAATTAAAAAGTTTCCTTGTTCGGTATAGTCTCTTCTAGCCGGGGTTTTTCCTGTGCCAATAAACTCGCAAAATTCCGATAGCTGCTTTCCTTTTTTGATATTCTTTGCAATGAAAATATTTTCTAGCAATGAAAAGCTATCTGCTTTTTCAGGCACATCTATAATGGATACAAATTCGCAATCATTGTTTGTTTCTAAAGCTTTTTTCATGAACTCAGGAAAATTGCCTAGCTGACTTCCTTCTTTGAATCTACCGGTTGAATCGAAGCCTACATTTTTAATGTTTGCCAGCGCAATCCTTGTTTTTTCGGACATTTCTTTCTTGTTTTTGTATTTTTTTGCAAACAATACAATTGTAGTTGTCTGAGTGCCTGTGCTGGAAAAAGTTTCCGGAGGTAGGCTCATTACGCCATATATATAACCATAACTACCTAGCTGATTACGAGCATTTGATAGGCTTCCATTGGTTGCAATGCTTTTAGGTATTACAATTGCAAGCGTCCCACCAGGCTTCAGGTTTTGAAAGCACTTTTCAATGAATACAATTTCGCTGCTTTGCTTTTTTAAGGTATACCCATTCTTATCTTTGCATGTAAGAAATTGGCTAAAGTCATAGTCTCGCTCATCTATAGATACTCCAAAAGGTGGATTTGTAAATATAAAGTCAAAGTCCTTTTTAAATGGACTCTCTTTCAGTGAGTCGACTAGTTTTTTTTGAAATTCAACTTTCGCGTAATGTCCAATATTAAGATCTGCTAGCAGAAGCATTCTTGGGTTTTTATCAATGCCGTAAACCGTTATATCTTTATTTGCATTAACTTGTTTAAGATATTCAATAAGGAATGTTCCAGATCCGCAGGCTGGGTCAAGAACATTGTCCCCTGATTTTGGTGAAGCAAACTTAATTATTGATGTTACAACTTCATCTGGGGTCAGAAAAATACCAAGACCCTTTCGAATCTCAGGTGTAAGGAATTGCTTTAGGGCATGGCTTCTCACGTCATATCCAATCTGCGAAAATTGAACAGGAAATAACAAGTTATGAATATCGGAAAGGCATTCAGCGCTCAGGTAAAACTTTTTATCCCGCCATATCTCTGAAGACCATGAATTTGCCTTGCCAAGATATGAGGAAAACATTTTTCTCACCTTTTCAGGAGAAAGAGATATTTCAGAAGACCGTTCAAATTCATAATTTTGCTTAAAAAATAAATACTTTAGTAGCTCATCGAATGCCTCCTGCGGCTGAAGGCCATCAACATTCCGCATTATGTTATGAGCTTCTTTGTACAGTGTAGACAGTTGTCTAGCGGTAGTCATTATGAGTCTCCTGAGTTATGAAATAATCGATATTATGAACTATTTCCACAAGGAGTCAAGGAAATATTTCGTATTTGGCTAACAAGGCGCTGCACTCGGACAAATTTAAGCTGCGCTTCAATTTTCCGGTGAGCGCAGCGTTAGGCTATCAATCAGGAATCGTCATGGACGAGATAATCGTAAAAAGTTTAGATCTAAAAAGATTCAATGCCTTGGCCGCTCAGTCTAGAAGCCCTGCAGCAGCATATATGAGTGAAGAGCTCGAATGGTATGCTGATGATTCCGAAGTTGTCTTGGGGATTGTTCTTCGCGATACAATTGATGATGACTTTGTTGGAATTATCTTGGGTAGAGATGAAGGCGACCGATTCAGAGCATTTGATGTACAAGCCTCAATTGAAACGCTTGAGGAAGCCAGGGCGTGGGTGCAAGGCGGTATCAAGTGGCACGCTGGCACAGGCAATACTGTATTTCCTCAAGGTGATGAAACGAAGGGATTGGACTTATTTACACCAGTAGTACCAATTGCAAAGCAACACCCATTCTTTACAAAGTTATCTCAAGAAGATTCATTTATTCCTGCCAAAACAATTATCAATGAGCTTATGCCTCATTTTGTTGATATTGACGGGAATTTTATTGAGCAGTTTCAAAGTTCTGGGTTTGACGCCAGACTATGGGAGCTCTATTTGAATACGTATCTCAATGAAGAGCAGCTGTTTTTTGAGCGGGAACATCATGCCCCAGACTTTTTGGTTCAAAAATATGGGCATAAGGTTGCAATTGAAGCAGTGATAGTGGGCAGAAAAAATGACAATCCGGCCTCACTTCTCCAGAAAGAGCCAAAATTTTTACACCCGTCTGAGATAGCAGAAAAACACAAAAATGAAATGCCAATAAAATTTGGAAGCCCCCTTTATAGCAAGTTAAAAAAAGAATATTGGAAGCTTGATCATGTGAGAGACAATCCACTCGTCTTCGCAATAGCGGATTTCCATGATGATCAGTCTATGCAATGGAGTTCCAATGCGCTAATAAACTACCTCTATGGAGTAAAGCACGAATTTACTAGAGACAAAGATGGAAAACTTATCATTTCCGCCCTAAAAATCGAAAAACATCAAGTGGGTGATAAGGTGATTCCATCAGGCTACTTCTTTCAGCCTGATGCCGAGAATATTAGTGCTGTGTTGTTCTCCGCAAGTGGGACTATATCTAAATTTAATCGTATAGGCCGTCAGGCAGGCTTCGGGCCTGATAACATCATAATGCATCGATTTGGTACCCATCATGATCATGATCCGAATGCATCTTTGCCTAAGCAATTTGTATATCAAGTAACTACAGAATCAAATGAAACTTGGGGCGAAGGTTTATCCATGTTCCATAATCCAAATGCTAAGTATCCAGTGCCAGAAGAGTTGTTTCCATCAATTGGACACCACTATTTTGATAACGGCCAAATAATCAGTCATCTACCGGAATTTCACCCGTATTCGTCGATGACAATAAACATGAAGATCGTGCCGTGATAAGCCTAACAAGCACATGTTGTCGGACTGATTTTCCGCTGAGCTCCAAACCAGCCGCAAATGCGGGCGTTAGTTTGAACTAAGCGGCAACACTTCGAGCTTAAGAAATGATGAAATATGGAATTGGGTTGTTTGCAGCGCTATGTTTATTGGTGATCGGGTATTGTATCGGGGCCACTGAACATAAAAATATATTCTCGGGCGTGAAG
>JASLJD010000016.1 GCA_030152625.1 Erysipelothrix sp. | reverse complement strand
AAACTCCAAAGTGGAAACATCCGAATCCATGAAAATACTTTGCGCCAATGTTTGCGGAATAGGAGTCGCCGAAAGCATCAACAAGTCAGGACGATCACCCTTGGCAATCAACGCTTCTCTTTGCTTAACACCGAAGCGATGTTGCTCATCAATAATGACCAAGCCCAGCTTATGAAACTCCGTTTTATCTGAAAAAAGCCGGTGTGTTCCTAAAGCGATGCGATAGTCACCGCAAGCAAGTGCTTCCATGGTTTCATCACTGCTGTCTTTATTAATTAAAGCGATTTTTTCTTCTGGGAACAATCTTTGAAAACTCGCATAATGTTGGAAGGCTAAGGCTTCGGTTGGGACCAAAAAAGCGACTTGATACGATGCTTGCATGTAAGACAAGGCAAGCAAGAAGGAAACAATTGTTTTCCCACTTCCCACATCCCCTTGAAGCAAACGCCGCATTTGCTGATCGCTTCGAGCATCTTCAAGCAAGTCTTCCAAGACTTCTTTTTGATCTTTTCGCAAGGTAAAAGGCAAAGAATCAAGCGCATCGCTCATTTTCAGATCTTTTGCAATGCCCTTTTGATTTTTAAACAGCAAAGCCGATAATTGGTAAACTAAAAATTCCTCATACTTCAAAGTACGAAGCGCCTTCGCTAAACGTTTTTGTGAGCTTGGAAAATGGATCTCTTTTAAAGCTTCTTGGCGACTTAGAAGTTGACGTTCTTCTTGATAATCCGCATCGAGAATATCAAAGAGTTCAAAAGCTTGCAAAATCTTTTTCATCAGTAAACGTAAATGATACTGACTGATGTTTTGCTTACTTGGATAGATGGGAATAATTCTTTCCGCTTGAGCATCATACTGTCTTATTTTATCGGCAATTAAACGACCTTTTTTATCGATATGAGCATAAACTGTCAAGCCATCACGATAATTTTTCGCGTTTAGAAAAGCTTGGTTGTAAGCTGAAACACGAAGTATCTGACCAAATTGATCTCGGACGGAAAATTCCGTAACACTGAAGGCCCTTGAAAAATGTTTATGACGAAAAGGATCGACTAATTCACCTGAAATCAACAGTCGATCCCCCATCTTCCAAGCATCCATGCTTTTCTCTTCATAGATTTCATATCTTTGTGGAAAATGAAAAAGAAAAGCGGCTGGATGTTGAATTTCAAAAGCTTCAAGAATTTTCGCTTGGTTTTTTGTTAAAGATAGCGCCATAGATAGGAAAAGGGCTTCTGCCCTTTTCTTTACTCAACTCCTATAATAAACGAATAAACGGGTTGACCTCCCATAATTGCTTCAACCTCGACATCATAACGTTCTTCAATCGCCTCAGAAAGACCTTCTAAAACCGCTTCGGAAACATCTTCACCGGCAATGAGGGTTACAATTTCAGAATCTTCATCGATCAATGCATCGCAAAGTTTTTCGGTAACCACATATTTATCAGGATCCGTAACGATAATATCTTTCTCTTTGATGCCAATAAAATGATCTTTTTTGATTTCAATGGAATCAAAGACAGTATCCTTGATTGCATAGGTCACTTGACCTGTTTTCACATGATCAATCGCCTCTTGCATCTCACGCATATTCGTTTCCACATCAACCTCAGGGTTGAACATCAAACAAGCTGAAATACCTTGTGGAATCGTTTTTGTTTCAAGAACATGAACCGCTTTGTCTTCAATCAGTTCTGCCGCTTGTTTTGCAGCCATCACGATGTTTGAATTGTTCGGTAAGACAAAAATGTTTTCGGCCTCAATCTCTTCGATCTTCGCTACGAAATCTTCTGTTGATGGGTTCATTGTTTGACCACCGTTGATAATATAATCTGCTCGCAAGTCGTTAAAGAGCTTGGAAATACCTTCACCTGCTGCAACGGAAACGATTGCGTAAGCTTCTTTTTCAACGGCGTATTTTTCTTTAATCATCGCATGATGATCACTGAGTGCATCGTGTTGTTCTGTCATGTTTTCAATCTTCAACTTAATAAACTCACCATATTGCTGGCCAATATTTAAAGCATTACCTGGTTTCAAGGTATGCACATGAACCTTAACAAGATCATCATCGGTCACAACGACCAAGGAATTACCTAAAGCCTCTAATTCAGAACGTAAAACCGATTCATCATAGCGCTTCATTGGTTTTTCATCAAGGCGTAAGATGAACTCTGTGCAATAGCCAAACTCATCATGCCCGATTTGTTCACCAGCTTGTTCAATTTCTTCCGAAAGGCTTTCTTTTTGAATAATCTCTCCACGTAAAAGACTGAGGAAACCTTCAAGCACTGTTACATAGCCTTTTCCACCACTATCAACAACGCCAACCTCTTTTAAAACCGGAAGCAATTCCGGAGTCCCATCAAGTGAACGATTGGCCGCTTCTACAAGAAAAGAAAAATATTCTAAAAGGCCAATTTCCGGATTGTTTTCATAAAAGATTAAAGCAGCATCGGAGCTCTCACGAAGGACCGTTAAAATCGTTCCTTCAACTGGACGCATCACGGCTTTGTAAGCCGCTTCTTTCCCTTTTACAAAAGCCTTTGCGACATCTTCAACGCTGGCGGTCTCCTTATCTTCTAAACCTTCAGCAAAACCTCTGAAAATCTGTGATAAAATAACGCCCGAATTTCCCCGTGCACCCATCAAAAGGCCTCGAGATAAAACTTTTGTCATTTCACCTAAATGCGATGTCATCGCTTTTTTCACTGCTGTGACACCACTGCTAAAGGTCATATTCATATTGGTTCCGGTGTCTCCATCTGGCACTGGAAAAACATTCAATGAGTCAATCAATTGATGATTGTTTGCCAAATGATTCGCACCGTTTTCTAGCATTTTTAAAAATAACTGTGCATCCAAAGTTTTCATTAGTTATCAACCTTAATCCCTTGTACATAGACATTGATCGTATTAAATTTTTTACCCAATGTTTTTTCTAACATATATTTTGTATTCTTTTGAACTTCTAAGACAACTTGTGAAATTTTAACGTTATAGCTAACGATAATATACAAGTCCAGTTCAAATCCGTCGTCACTGCGACGTACAATCACACCTTTTGAATAGTTTTCACCCTGAAGTAACTCGGCTAAACCATCCTTAAAGATATGTTGTGAGGCCATCCCCACCACACCATAGCATTCCGTGACAACACCTCCTGCTAAAGTAGCGACAGCATCATCTGTAATTTTAATTTGACCGTATTGATTTGTACTTTCAATCGCCATGGAAATCCTCCTTTATTTTTTACTCGCACGGTTTTGCCGTTGCGACATGGGTATCTTCCGTAGGTCCATACTCTAAAATATGTATACAACGATTTTTCGGATCTACTCCACTTATAATTGTAGC
>JASLJD010000149.1 GCA_030152625.1 Erysipelothrix sp. | reverse complement strand
GCGGATTTACCGAAAGTTTTTGATCAATACAATTATGAAAGTGTTCAATCTATTCAAAGAAAGGTGAGAAGAGAATGAATCCAATTATTATTGCTCTTGATTTTAAAAATCGTCAAGAAGTTCAAAACTTCCTTGATCAATTACCATCTGAAAATTTTTATTTTAAAGTAGGGATGCAATTATTTTATCGGGAGGGAGTGGCGATTGTTGAAGATTTGCTTGAAGCGGGGCATGATGTGTTTTTAGATTTGAAACTGCATGATATCCCCAATACGGTTGGGCAAGCGATGAAACAATTGGCGGATTTAGGTGTTCAAATGAGCAATGTCCATGCGGCAGGCGGAACAGAGATGATGCAAGCAGCCGCTGAAAATTTTCCGGACGGAAAAGTTCTTGCCGTAACACAACTTACTTCAATATCTGAAAAAATGCTTCACGAAGAGCAAGCTTGTTCTTTGACGATGCAAGAGGCTGTTTTAAATTATGCTCAGTTGGCAAAAGATGCGGGCTTAGATGGGGTTGTTTGCTCGGCACATGAAGCAAAAATCATTCATGAACACTGTGGTGATGACTTCCTATGTGTTTGTCCAGGTATTCGCTTTAAAGATGATGCGAAAGCGGATCAAAAAAGAGTAATGACCGCCGAGCAAGCTGCTCAAAATGGCGCTGATTATATCGTTGTAGGAAGAAGCATTACGCAAGCAAGCAATCCCTATGAAGCTTATTTAAAAATTTTGGAGGAATGGGAAAATGGAAAAAATTATTGAAGCAATGTTTCGTTTAAAGGCCGTGGAAATAAATACAGAAGCATTGTTCACTTGGGCGAGTGGAATTGAAAGTCCTATTTACTGTGATCAACGTTTGCTTTTGTCGGATGTCTTAGCTCGAAAAGAAATTGTTTCGGCCTTTCATAAAGCGATTTTATTGGACGCTCTAGATGATGTGGATGCTTTTGTGGGTACCGCAACCTCAGGGATCCCATGGGCAAGTTTTCTTGCTATGAAGATGGACAAACCTCTGCTTTATGTTCGCTCTTCCGCTAAAAAACATGGGCAAGCTAAGCAAATCGAGGGTGCCTATCGTGAAGGGATGCGTGTTGTGGTCTTTGAAGATTTAATCTCTACGGGCGGAAGTGTTTTGCAGGTGTGTGAAAGTTTAAGAGAAGCGGGTTTGCGAGTGGAAAAAGTCCATGCTAATTTCAGCTACGGCTTTGATCGGGCAAAAAAAGCTTTTGAGCAAGCCGAAATAGACTATCAAGCGCTGGTAAGTATTCACGATATCTTGGCTTTTGCTGAAAAAGAGGCTTCTTTGCGTCCAAATCAAATTCTTAAAGTGAAAAAATTCTTAAAAGAACAGTGAAAAAGGGGCTTAGCCCCTTTTCCTTTATCGTAATTGACCTAAAATATGTTAAAATAGGGTGAGAGGTGAGCTGATGCCAAACAGAAAGAATGAATTCGCAGGAAATTTTATATTGCTTCTAGTAATTCTTGTTTTCTTGTTTCTTATGCATTCTATTTTTGTAGCGGGTCCGTTGCGCGCATATGAGAAAGAAGATAATTTACATTTGGAAGCCTTTGTTGAAAACACGGATCACGAATCAGCGCGCTTCCTCGATCGTTATCAAAATGAGGATGGCCTTTATTACATTGTGCTAGCGGATGAGAAGAAAGAAGCGAAGATTGTTGTCTTCAAAAAAGATCTCTCAGAAATTGAAAGTTTCCCTTATGTAAGCAAAGAGGAAGTCGCTAAGAAATTGGATCAATCTCAAGCAAATCTTCATTATGCTTATCTTGATCAACAACTTCTTTTTGAATTGCGAGAAAACGGCTATACAAAGTATCTTGATGCGCAAAGCTTAGAGGTCATAGAACAGGAGCGTGAATGAAATGTGGTGGAAAAAAGCCTACATTAATCGACGTGATTGGATTTTAGACAATTTAGGTGCTCTGTCTTTAAGTCCAGAGCAAGTTGTTGTTTTGTTGATGATTGACTTTTATAATGAACAAAATAAAGCGATCAATCTTGAAGAGTTTGCGCAAGCTTGCTCCATGGAATTATCGGAAGTCGATGCTGTAATTCATTCCTTGGTTCAAAGTCAATACCTTAAGATCCATCCGCAAAAAGATCGGATTGACTTTTCAATTGATGGTCTTTTTGAAGAAGGGGTTCTTTACGAATATGTTGATCAAGATATTTTCGAGGTTTTTGAGACCGAGTTTGGACGACTTTTATCGCAAAATGAACTCATGACCTTAAACAAATGGCTAGCTCACTACAGTCAAGAAGAAATTCTCGAAGCACTTCGTTCGGCATTGATTTATCAAAAAGCATCGATGCCTTATATCGAAGCAATTTTAGTCAATAATCGGAAAGAGGGAGAAAATGGAAGTGAATGAAGTTTTAGATATCCTGGAAGCAGAATTTGGCGAAGCGAAATCGGAATTGAATTATGAAAATGAGTTTGAGCTCTTAGTTGCGGTCTTACTCTCCGCACAAACAACCGATATTGCAGTGAATCAGGTTACTGAAAACTTGTTTGCCGACTACCCCGATGCGAAAACACTTGCGAAAGCGAAAGCAGAAGAGATTGAACCTTATCTTAAAAGCATTGGTCTTTATCGGAACAAATCAAAATATTTGGTTGCCTGTGCCCAAAAGATCATGGAAGAATTCGATGGCCAGGTTCCGAAAAACCGTCGTGATTTAGAAAGTCTACCAGGAGTTGGTCGGAAAACAGCGAATGTTGTTTTGTCAGAAGGTTTTGGCATTCCGGCGATTGCGGTTGATACGCATGTTTCCCGAGTCAGTAAACGCTTGGGACTTGCCGATGAAAAAGACTCGGTTCTTCAAGTCGAGCGAAAATTACAGAAGTTAATACCTAAGGAACGCTGGCATCAAGCGCATCATTTGCTCCTTCTTTTTGGCCGCTATCACAGTACAGCTGCCAATAATGAAGACCCTTATTTAATTTTAGAACGTTTAAAGGAGAAACATAATTTATGAAAGCATTAGACTTTAAGACAATTGCGAAAGTTTTTGATCAGGTGTTGGCGGATGATTCCATCTTAACGGGTGTTTCCGTCGATTCACGCCTTGTTAAAGAAGGTGATCTATTTGTTTGCCTTCCAGGTGAGCGTGTGGACGGGCATGATTTTGCCGAAGAAGCCCTCAAACAAGGGGCAAGAGCCTTGATTGTTGAGAGAAAACTGGATCTAAAAGCTCCGCAAATACTGGTGGAAAACAGTGAAGAAGCGCTTTTCAAATTAGCGAAGTGGTATCGTCAAGAAATGGCTTCAACACATTTTATTGCCATTACTGGTAGTAATGGTAAAACATCGACCAAAGATATTTTAGCCACTGTTTTAAGCCAAAAGGCCAAAACATACGCGACCCACAAAAATCAAAACACACCTATTGGCACAAGTTTGAATCTTTTCAGTATGGATGGCGATGAAGCTTACGGTGTTTTTGAATTGGGTTTGGATGAAAGTGGCGATGTTGAGAAAATGCGGGAAATGGTGCAGCCAGATCAGGTTATTTTAACCAGTCTTGCTCCAGCTCACATGGCTAATTTCACTTCTGTGGAAGATATTGCTCGTGAAAAGATGCTGATTGCAGAAGGTCTTGCTTCAGAGCAAGTTTTCTTTCAAGGTGATTTCGATCTTTATTTCGATGGTCTTCCATCTTGTGTATCTTATGGAGAAAAAGCTCGCAATAGCCATCGCATCACAGATGTGGAAATTCACGAAGAAAAAACCAGTTTTTATTTAGACGATGAAGCTTACAGTACTAATCTTGTGGGTGCTCACCAAGCGAGCAATGCGAGTGCTGCAATTTTACTTTTGAAAAACTTAGGCATCGAGCAAGAACAAATCAAAACGGGACTCATGCAAGTCAAACTTACAGAAATGCGCATGCAAAAACTTCAATATGGTCAAATGAACGTTCTTTTTGATGCTTATAAATCAAACCTCGATAGCTTAAAATATGCTTTGGATTATTTTGCTTTGTATGCCAAAGATGAACGGAAAATCGCTATTTTAAGTGAAATGGTTGAATTAGGACCTTTGGAGAAGAAAAGTCATCTAGAAAGTATTGAATATCTTGATGAAATCGATTTTGAAAAAGTTTATCTGATCGGAGCAGCTTTTGAAAAGATTGCTGATAAACTGGATCCTGAAAGATATGAAATCGTTGAAGATATTGAAGATCTGCAAATTTTAACCGGAAAACTTGCCGAAGAAAATATTTATCTCTTTGTCAAGGGATCACGCTCCTATGCACTCGAGCGAATATTTAAAGAGAGGATTCGATAATATGAAGAAAACAGTTGCGCTTATTTTTGGTTCAATGGACAGTGAACACGATGTATCAATAGAAAGTGCTGCCTCAGTCTATCAGCATTTTCCACATGATCATTACCAATGCCTCAATATCTATATCACAAAAGACGGTTCTTTTTATACCGGTGATTTTGACTTTGAGAAGAAAGTAATGAAGAATGCTCAAACACTCAAACTTCGTTTTGATCGCGAAAACCCAGGATTTTTTGTTTCTGAAACAGGCCAAAAAATTACTGTGGATGCTGCTTTTCTCATGCTTCATGGGAAAACAGGGGAGGGTGGCTCTGTTCAAGGGCTTTTAGAAATGGCCCATATTCCTTACACCGGCTCTAATCTCTTATCTTCAGCACTTTGTATGGATAAGATCTATACTCATGAGGTTTGCGAAGCCAACGGGATTCCTATGGCATCGTACCAATCGATTCGTCCCACAGACAAGTTAGATGATGCCAGTCTTTTTTATCCATGCATTGTCAAACCAAGCCGAGAAGGTTCTTCTTTTGGCGTTTCATATGTTGAAACAAAAGAAGAACTCCAAACAGCCATTGATGAAGCGTTCAAATACGATGATCGGATTTTAATTGAAGAATATATATCGGGTGTGGAAGTCGGTGTTGGAATTTACGACACAAAAGAAGGCCGAATTATTTCTGAACCAGATCAAGTGAATGTGAGTGGCGATGTTTTTGATTTCCAAGAAAAATATCATCCTCACCGAAGTGAAACCCTCGCTTATGCAAAATTCCCAGAAGATGTTTTAAGTGAGATAAAAAACTATGCAAACCAAATCTTCGATTTACTGTCTTGTCGCCATATTGCCCGTTTAGATTTTTTTGTGACAGATGAGCATAAAATTTATTTTAATGAAGTGAACACAATCCCAGGTTTTACACAAAGTTCCCGCTATCCACAAATGATTATTCGCAAAGGCTTAAGTTTTGAGTCGATTATCCAAGGCCTTATTGAGGATATTTTATGATTGAGAATGCTGTAGTGCTGGTCGATGAGTCCATAATTACTCAAAACACCCAAATTTTCCGGCAAAATCATTTAAAAAAAGACAGTAAAATCATTGCTGTGATTAAGGCCAATGGTTATGGAGCAGGGCTTGTTGAAAGTGCCCATCTTTGCGAAAAACTGGGTATTGAAGCTTTGGCCGTTTTAGATATTCCCCAAGGGATCCAATTACGAAAAGCGGGAATCCGCTTACCGATTTTACTTTTAGGAAGCAATCCTTGGGAAAATCATCCTTATCTTGTAGACTATGATTTAACTCAAGGTGTTTTCAGTTTGGAACATGCTCAATCTTTAAACGCCTATGCTGAAAAAAATCAAGTTCAAATCAAAGCGCATTTAAAATACGATAGCGGTTTAAATCGATTGGGTTTGAAAAAGTATGAAGAAATTGAAGAAGTAATGAGGATGCCGGGATTGAAAATCACCGGTATTTACAGCCACTTCGCCTCAGCGCAATCATACGATGAAAAAGAAAAAGCTTTTTCAAAGAAGCAGATTCAAGCGTTTAAAGACCTTTTATCTCATCTTGATCAAAAAGGCTATGATTATGGAATGACCCATATGCAAAACAGTCCATCTGTTTTAAATTACGGTGATTTGGGCTTTGATGCGGTTCGCTGTGGCATGGTTCTTTATGGCCTTTTTCATCCGAGTCAAAAAGAGCTTGCAGATCAATTAGGTTTTCAAGCCTCACTTTCATTAAAAGTTAAGATTGCCCATGTTAAAGAGATCGAAAAAGGTGAAAGCGTCGGCTATGGACGCAGTTTTACCGCAGATAAAAGGATGAAGATTGCCACGGTTGCTGCAGGTTATTGTGATGGTGTGATGCGTAGCTTGTCACAAAATGGTGGTTCTGTTGTTTATCAAGAGAGTCTTTGTCCTGTCTTGGGCGATATTGCCATGTCACAATTTATGATCGATGTCAGTCATTTGCAGGATGTTAAGCCGGGCGATGAAGTGATGATTTTTGGTCATCCTTTGCAAAGTATTTATGATTACATTCAAATAACTGGGCAAACGATCAATGAATTGGTGAGCCATTTACGTTTGGATATGAAGCGTGAATACATTCATCGCATTGAAAAATGAAAGGATCAAAAAAAGGACGTGGTGACGTCCTTTTTTTGGAATAAGAAGACTTTGTTTAGGTGCATTTGATTAGTATTTTTTTTAAGATGACCGCTATAATTGTTTTATCATCTAAGTTCATAGCATGTCAAAATGTGAACGAGCTACTGTACGATAGTACGGAGAGATAACAAGGAAACTTGTTTTCAAGCGAGTTCACATTTTTTTATTGGAAAAATAAAGGAGGAAGTGATGTTTTTAGCACTTAAAGAAATGAAAAAAGAAAAAACTCGTTTTTTATTAATTATATTAACCACAGCACTGATTGCTTATCTGCTTTATTTTTTATTATCTTTGGCCTACGTTCTTGCAGAAATCAATCGCACTGCGATCGATCAATGGGATGCGCAAGGTGTTATCCTATCAAAAGATGCGAATGCAAATATTTTGAGTTCTTTTTAGCAAAGACCCAATGAAACCTGGTCAGAAAATTTGGAGGTCCTGAAGCTTGAAAATACGGTCGCTTATTTAGAAAAGGACAGGCAAGAGGAAATGCCTTTGAACCTTGTTCTTATGAATGTGGATATGGGCGGAAGGCTGGTCGCCGACATCAGTGAAGGACGCCTTGCTCAAAATGATCAAGAGATTGTCTTATCACAAACGATCTTAGAAAAAGCAGATCTCAAGCTGCATGATAAAATAAAACTCAGTCATAACGATCGTTCCTATGAAATTGTTGGACTGAGTGAAGATGCGAATTTTAATACTGTTCCGCTTGCCTATTTGGATGCTCACTTTGATGAGAGCGAACACCCATCGGGACTTATTTCAGCTCTTGTTAATTTTGATAAAACTTCGTCTTGAAAGACCGGATTACACCTACTATGCTATTCCAGATTTCATTAACAACTTGGCGGGTTATAAAGCGCAAGTCCTGACCTTTTCACTGATGATTCTTTCATTATCTTTGGTCGCTACGATTATTATTGGAATTTTTATGTATATCATAACGATGCAAAAGAAATCCATATTCGGTGTTTTAAAAATACAGGGCTATCCAAACACTTATATTATGAATTCAGTGATTTTTCAAACACTTTTTGTCGTAGGGATTGCGCTAAGTTTGGGCTTTTTCTTAAGTCAATTAAGCATGTGCTTTCTTCCCAGTTCCGTACCGGTTGCGATAAATATCAAGATTGATGCTGCAGTCACGCTATGTATTGTGCTCAGTTCAATGATCGGCGCGCTGTTTTCAGCTTTCACTGTCTTGAAAATAGACCCACTGGATTCGATTTAAAAAGGAGCATATTATGATCAAACTAGAAAATGTAGGCAAAGACTTTAATGATGGCTATCAAGATTTAACGGTCCTTCATCCGACTGATTTAATCATCAATGAAGCGGAATTCACTGCGATTGTTGCTCCGAGTGGCTCAGGAAAATCGACCTTGCTGACAATCATGGGTGCCTTGCAAACACCAACAGAAGGGAAGGTAACGATTGCAAGTAAAGATGTGAGTCTTATGAGCGATAAAGAAATATCCGATCTAGGATTCCATACACTGGGCTTTATTCTTCAAGCCTCGAACTTAGTGCCTTATCTTAGCGTGCAAGAACAATTCGAATTGAAGGCCAAGCGAGCTAAATTAGACAATGCGGATTGGCGTATACAAAGCATATTAGAAAAATTATCCATAACTCAAGTCAAAAATAAGTACCCTGAAAACATATCCG
>JASLJD010000112.1 GCA_030152625.1 Erysipelothrix sp. | reverse complement strand
TGAGGAAGGTCATTTCCACCACGAGTGGGGGGCTGATCATGAAGCCTAATCACATTGTCAGCATTTTTGGTGGGACAGGTGATTTAGCTTATCGGAAGCTTCTTCCTGCATTTTATAATTTAATGATGCGTGAGGAGCTTCCAGATTCCTTTCATATTGTGGTGATTGGAAGAAGAGATTTCAGCACCGAAAGCTATCGTGAAAGTCTCAAGCTTTGGATCAAAGAACACAGTCGTTTTCAAGTTAACGAAGAAAACTTAAACAGGTTTTTAAATTATGTTTCTTATTTCAAAATGACCTTTACCGAAGAGGAAGGTTACCCAAGACTTGCAGCCTATTATCAAGAATTGGATCCGAAAGCTAAAAAACTTTATTATTTCGCGGTTGCACCGTCCTTCTTTGAAGTGATTGCGGAAAATCTTGCGAAATTTGGCTTGAATAAGGATGCGAAGATTATGATCGAAAAACCATTTGGTAACGATCTGGCTTCTGCTATTGCGATTAACGATACACTCCTTGAATATTTTGATGATGATTCGATTTATCGTATTGATCATTATATCGCTAAAGAGATGGTCCAAAACATCTTCACGATTCGATTTAAAAATGAGATTTTTCGACAAATTTGGAATAAAGAGAGCATCGAGTCGATTCAAATCAGCGCCAATGAAGAGGTGGGGGTTGAAGGACGAGGTAATTTCTATGATAAGACCGGTGCTTTGAAAGATATGTTTCAAAATCACCTCTTACAAATTTTATCGATTGTGGCCATGGATGAACCAGAAGATGATTCCGCTGCCTCCATGCATGAAAAACAAGAATATGTTCTCGAAAATCTCTATGTGGAAGACTATGAAAAAGATATTGTCTATGGACAGTATCAGGAAGGCAAGAAGCTGAAGATGAGAAGCTGTGCTTATCGCGATGAAAAAGATGTCGCAAGTGAATCGCAAACAGAAACTTTTGTGGCCTTAAAATTAGGAATCGATTGCCCTCGCTGGCAAAATGTTCCCTTCTATGTCCGAACTGGGAAACGTATGCACAAGCGTTCAACCGAGGTTGTGATTAAGTTTAAGGAACATTACGGCAGTCCAGCAAACATTTTGATTATTAAGATTCAGCCCGATGAAGGTGTTTATTTTAAATTCAACATCAAAAAGCCAGGACCAAGCAATGAAATTCAATCGGTCTTCATGGATTTCTGTCAAAGTTGTAATTTAGAAAACAGAAGAAATACACCAGAGGCTTATGAACGTTTGCTTGATGCAGCCATGCTTGAAGATCACACGCTCTTCGCTAGCTTTAAACAAGTTCGCCTCAGTTGGAAATTAACTGAAGATATTATCCAAGAGACAAAAACTTTAAAACCCCATCCCTACCCTGCCTTCAGCTCGGGTCCAAAGGCATCGCACGAGCTTTTAGCTCGAGATGCTTTTACTTGGATTGAAGAAGAGGTTCTTGGGGAAATTGAACATGAAAAATTGACAGAATAAAAGACAAGCTCATCGCTTGTCTTTTTTTTATCCAACATATTTCGAAATAACATTTGATAATTTGGGAATAATTTGGTTTTTCCTCGAAACAACATTCTCTAAGAAATGATCGCCGCTACCAAAGGCATCGCTAACCGCATGCTCCAATTTCCCAGCGGATAAAATAATCGAACCATTGTCTTCAATACTGGTGAAAATCACAACCAATAAGTCTAATCGATAGGCTGTCACAAAAGCCTCCATCTCATCTTCAAAATCATCAATAATGTTTTCCAGTTCTTCAAAATGGTAAACGAGAACTTGCGATACCATTACTTCTTGCTGTGAGATATTGAAGCGTTTAATATCTTGATTGATGATTTCACGATATGACTTGTTCTTTAAATTCGATGTCGATTCGAACATTTCTTTGGCAAATTTAAAACGATTGAGCCCGCTAATTTCTTCAAGATAGGCAACGATTTCATAATCTTGCGCTGTGGTCGTTGGGGATTTGAGATTGAGTGTATCCGAAACCAAAGCCGCCAAAAGAATCGAAGCGATTTCTTTTGGTATCTCTATACCATGTTCACGATACATCTTCGTGATGATCGATGCGGTCGACCCGATAATCTCATTTCTGAAATAAATCGGCTTATGCGTATTGAGATCACCAATACGGTGATGGTCTATAATCTCCAAGACTTCTGCTTGCTCAATTCCTTCAACACTTTGTGAAGCTTCGTTATGATCGACTAAAATCAGTTTTTTCGAAGGACTGTTTAAAATATGATAGCGAGAAACAAAACCAATCACATGATTATGATTATCCACAACAGGATAAGAACGAAAACGTGTTTGTAACATTTTCCGTCCAACATCATCCACAAACTCATTAAAGTTAAAGTAAACTAAATCGGTGGTCATCACTTCTTGAACACTTGGTGAGAAGAGAAGATAACGCGAGGTGTTCATCGAACCATGTGAAGATTGAATTATGGCACATTGTGAGGCCTTCGCTGCTTCAATGACTTTCGAGTCGATCTCATCGGTCCACACGGTCACAATGCAGGCAGCACCTTTCGCAATCGCATCGAGTTGTGATTCCACATCATTACCAATAATGACTAAACGATCTTGCAATTCATAATGCTTCAACTTCGATTTCGCAATCGCTACAATGCTCGTTTTTCCATTAAAACGAAAATTTTCTGGTTTATAAACCAAATTACCGTCGATTGCCCGGGCAATATTTTCAACCGGAGTTCTCTGAAGTAATTCAATCGTATGTGCTGTGTCTCCCATCGCAACATAAGAGAGATTGGAGTTGGTGACAATACCGATCAAATGACCTTTATCGTCCACAACAGCTAACGGTCTTCGATCTTCAGACATTGCATCCATCGCATCCTTAATGGATGCCGATAGATGAATCGTCCGCGCTGGGTCCATATCGATTTCCCCTAAAACAGCGCGTGCATCTTTTAAAAGCATCGGTTTTTCAACACCAAAACGTTCTAAAACATAATTGGTTTCATCATTCACAGGACCTAAACGACAAGCTACCGCATCAACACCCAACCTCCGTTTTAATTCAGCATAAGCAATCGCTGAAACAATGGAGTCGGTGTCCGGATGACGATGACCCACAATAAAAACACGACTCATTTTCTGCATCATATCGTAATAACCTCTTTCAATTCAGAAGGATGATCAATGACCAAATCAGCTCCCGCTGCCTCCAGTTCTTCACGTCCTCGAAAGCCCCAAGATACCCCCACAGCGATCATGCCAGCATTTTTAGCTGTTTGCATATCGACATCGCTATCACCGACAAAATAAATATCTTTGGCTTCATAAGACAAGGCTTCCGCAATCAATAAAGGATAATGTATGGAGGGTTTTCGATGTCCATCATCACGATCACCAACAACTTCTTCAAATTCAAATTCAGGAAAAATATTTTGAATGATTTGATCGGTATACGCTTGTTTTTTATTGGTACAAATTGCCATCTTAACGCCTTTTTCTTGTAAAAATTTTAAGCTGTCGACAACCCCTTCATAGGGTTTTGAACATTCATCAAAACGCTTCGCATACTCTTCTAAAAATTCTTGATAAATTGTATCGTAGTGCTTTTGGTCCTCTTTAGAAAGCGCTCTTTCAACCAATTTCGCCATCCCATTCCCTACAAAATGGCGATATGCATCGAGAGGATGGCTTGGAAGTTGGTGACGTTTTAAAACGATGTTTAAACTGTTCGCCAAATCTTCCAATGAATCAAGCAATGTACCATCTAAGTCAAAAATAACTGCAGACATCTTATTCTCCTTTCAATCGAAATACTTTGTTTTTTTGTTTTGGCAAGCATAACTTCATATCTGTATGCTCTTTTGCCCAGTTTTCAAACTTTTGAATATCTTGAATATTGGGACCGAAATTTGTTGGAAAGAAGTACTTGGGTTCATAAAGTTCCGCCAAGTATCGAAGATCTTCATCATAATCCGGTCCTGTAAAAGGATTCAATTCAGCTATCAAAATATCTACTTTCGCCACCCGACGCAAAGCGGTGTTTAAAGTTACATACTGCACCATCGCAGTTTCCCTTTTTATTGTCGTCATTTCAGTATTGTGTCTTTGCGAACGCATACTGCCGGTGTATAAAAGATTGAAAGCATCGCTCGATAAGAAATAGGCTGTTCCGATCAAAGGATGTCCAATATTAACCACTTTAAAATCACCAATTCGCAAAACATCTCCCGGCTTCATCACAATAATTTCTTCGCAATAATCTTTCTTTAAATCATGACAAGTAATGATGGGCTTTTGATAAGCGTAGATATTTTCTGAAAATTGTTCCTCATTCAAACAAGAAACAATAAAATGAACATGCTTATTTCCTTTTAAATAACGAGATGGGAGCATGCCTTCAACATAATCAAAGATGAAAACATGTTCTTTGTATTCGAGAACATATGAAAAACCTTGAATATATTCAATACGTATCATAAATTTACGAGCTCCTATTCCTCTATCATTTGTTTATAGTACAAGTTGGCATAGTGGCCATCTTGTTTTAAGAGACTTTCATGATTCCCACGCTCAATAATCCGGCCTTCATCCATGACCAAAATCAAATCCGCATTCATAATTGTCGATAAACGGTGGGCGATAACAAAACTCGTCCGTCCTTCCATGATGAAATCCATCCCTTGTTCTACATAGCGTTCTGTTCGGGTATCAATGGATGATGTTGCCTCATCTAAAATGAGCATATCCGGGTCGGCTAAGGCCACTCGTGCAATATTCAAAAGTTGTTTTTCACCTTCGGATAAATTCTCTGCACTGGCATCGATCACCGTATCATAGCCATGTTCAAGTTGGCGGATAAAATGGTCTGCCCCCACTTGTTGGGCTGCTTTAATACATTCTTCATCACTTGCATCCAAGCGTCCATAGCGGATGTTTTCCATCACTGTAGCTGTGAAAAGATAGGAATCCTGAAGGACCATCGCAATATGCTGGCGTAAATTCAATCGATGAATCTCATCTATATTATACCCATCAATTAAAATTTTTCCATGATCGATATCGTAAAAACGCGAAAGCAAATTGATAATCGTTGTTTTACCTGCACCTGTTTCACCGACAAGTGCGACCTTTTCACCGGGTTCTACATCGAAGCTAATCTCTTTAAGCACAGCTTCATTTTCGACATATGAAAAACTGACATCTTCAAAGGCAACCTGCCCATTGATATACTCAAGATGCAGTCCTTCATAACTTTCTTGCGGCCAATCGAGAAACTCGAAAATTCTTTCCGCTGAAGCAAGCGATCCTTGAACAATCGTCCACTGATTTGAAATTTGATTGATCGGTCTTGCTTGAGTTCGAGTTAAATTAACAAACGCACTGAGATCTCCTACAGAGAGCCTTTGCGCAATGCTTAACTTAGCACCTACAACACCAATAAGCGCATAGTTCAATCGATTCAAATTCCCAATTAAAGGAAAGACGATCATCGAAGCGATCTGAGCTAACATCGCTTTGAGACGAAATGACTCGTTTAATTCATCGAATTGTTCGTAGTAATAATCCCCATAAACTTGTAGAACCACATGGCCTTCCATACTTTCCTCAAGAAAACCATTCAGTTCACCCATTGTTTCAATTTCTTGTCGGACATAATAACGACTCTTCTTCACGATAAAACGAGCAACCAAGAAAAGGATGGGAAGAATGACTAAGGTAATCAAAGCTAATTGTGGACTCAACAAGAACATCAAAATCATGGTCCCAATCAATGTCAAGAAGTTGGTTACCAAAGAAGATGCCGTTGAGTTTAAACCTTCACTCACCAATTCCAAATCATTGGTGAAACGACTCATCAAATCCCCATGCGTACTTTGATCATGGTACTTTAATTGCATCTTCATCATTTGATCAAACATATCCTTACGCATTTTACTGACCGCTTCTTGTGAAATAACGACCATTTTCCGACTCGCAAAAACAGCCGTAAAAATCTCAATAGCAAAAACGATGGCTAAAATGATCAGGCGAAAACTAATCTTTCGCAAGGCTTGATCTGCGGATAAGGTTCCTTTAAGATTCGAACTCAAAATTTCGATAATCGGCGATATCGCATAAGCTCCATAAAGCGATGCAAAGGTCGATATAATGGAAGCTAGGATAACGAGCAGCAATAAGGTTTTTGAATCACTGAGATAGCCTAAAAGTCTTTTGAGGGTTGTTTTTCGATCCTTT
>JASLJD010000100.1 GCA_030152625.1 Erysipelothrix sp. | reverse complement strand
GGATATCTTTGATACACGGGCCTCATGTTCTAATTCACTGTCCTGAATCTTGACTTTATTCATTGGCAAGGTATCACTTTTTGAAGCCTCATCAAGAAGCAAGGTATCACATTCTACTTTACTTTTAGCAAAATGAGCATTTTCTCCATGAGAAACAATCCCGCGATAATTCACAACCCCGCCGTTTCGGCCAACAGATTTGGAAATAATATTGCTTTGGGTATTCGGAGCCAAGTGAATCATCTTTGCTCCCGCATCTTGCACTTGATCTTTCCCGGCAACCGCAATCGAAATTGTTAGACCGCGAGCATTTTCTCCTGCAAGAATACTGGATGGATATTTCATGGTTGTATGCGAACCGATGTTTCCATCAATCCATTCCATATAAGCATTTTTCTCAACATAAGCGCGTTTTGTTACCAAGTTATAAACATTTTTTGACCAGTTTTGGACGGTTGTATAGCGACAACGAGCATTTTCATGAACAAAAATTTCGACCACCGCAGCGTGCATCGATGAACTCGCATAAACCGGCGCTGTGCAACCCTCGACATAATGAACATCTGCACCTTCATCGACAATAATCATCGTTCGTTCAAATTGCCCCATATTTTCAGCATTAATACGGAAATAAGATTGTAAAGGTTTGTCTAATTTAACATTCTTAGGAACATAAATAAAACTGCCACCGGACCAAACCGCCGTATTCAAGGCTGCAAATTTATTATCATCATAAGGAACAAGTTTGTTGAAGTATTTTTCGACGATTTCTGGGTATTCACGAAGCCCCGTGTCCATATCGAAAAACAAAACACCTTTATCTTCCACTTCTTTCAACATATTCTGATAAACCATTTCCGAATCATATTGTGTCGCAACACCACTCAAAAACTTCGCTTCTGCTTCAGGTATCCCTAAACGAGCAAAGGTTTCGCGAATTTCTTTGGGAACATCTTCCCAGCTCCGCTCCATCTTTTCACTGGAACGAACATAATAAATATAATCATTGAAATCAATATCTGATAGATCCGCCCCCCAAGCAGGCATCGGACTGTTTTTAAAATGTTCATAGGCTTTCAAACGCATCTCCAACATGAATTCAGGTTCGTTTTTAATCCGTGATATTTCACGCACAACATCTTCACTCAGCCCTTTGTCAAAACTGATTTCAGCCTTCACATCATCGGAAAATCCGTAAGCATAGTCTTCCTCGGGTAGACGCTTTAAATCTTCACTACTCATTCTTTTTGCTCCTTTAACACTTCTTTCAATGCATCCCATCCTAAACGAGCACACAAAATACGATTTGCTTGACGACCAACATTTTGAAAAGCATTGGCCTCAAGCATTAAGGCTTGATCATAATCTTCCAAGCGCATCATCTTATCAAATTCATTCATCATTCGTTTAACATCATCCAAGCTTTGATTTTTAACCATTTCCGTCATGATGGAAGCCGATGAAGTCGCAATCGTACAAGCATGCCCATGAAAGCCTGCATCAACAATGCGATCATCCTTAAAAACAAAATCAAAACTTAAATCATCAATACAAGAATCACTTTTCTTTCGAATCGAAACAGCATCCTCTAAAGGGCCTTTTTCATAATTACGCGGATGCTCATAATGATCCATGATGACTTGTCGTAAAAAAAGAGGGTCATTCAAATAATCCATTTTTCAATACCTTCTTTCCTAGATATAAGCATCTATACATTTCTCCAAACTGATGTCTTTTAAAACTTCATAGACACGATCGATTTCTTCATAGCTATTATAAAAATAAAGCGACAAGCGCACCGAAGAGTTGACATCGCCATTTAAACTCAACATCTTCGCACAATGATCCCCAGCACGCACAAAAATATTTTGACTGCCAAGATAAAAAGCAACATCTTGGGCAAAAATACCTTTAACATTAAAGCTGATGATCCCTAAATCAGAGTAAGGATTATAGATTTCAAGATGATTTAGCTCGGCAAAAAGCTCATTAGCATAATCACTCAGTTTTTTTGTTTTTTGATAAAGTCTTTCCATCCCATGCTTTTCCAGATAATCAATGGCTTTTGAAAAAGCTAAGACAGCTTCAATCGCTGGCGTTCCGGATTCAAATCGATGCGGTGGTTTTTTTAATTCATAATCTTGTGCCAAGTTGAAATCAACATTACTTCCACCACCATAATGCAAGGGCAACATCTTCGCAAGCATTTCCTTGCGCCCATATAAAACACCTAGGCCACTGGGACCAAGCATCTTATGCGCTGAAAAAGCATAGAAATCAACACCGAGCTCCTCAAGATTCAAAGGCGCATGGCCTGCCACTTGCGCACCATCCACCACCGTAACAAGGCCATGCTTTTTCGCTAAAGTATTCAAAGCCTTAACCGGTCGTAGATAACCCAAGACATTGGAAGCATGCGCAAAAGAGATCAGCTTAGCTTGGGGATATTCATCTAAAGTCTTTTGAAGTGAGGCGACAGGATCTTTTGCATGAAGATCAAAAAACGCAATCGTTAAATCCTTTTCTTTCGCTAAGGCATACCAAGGTAAAACATTCGAAGCATGCTCATTCTCACTGAGAATAATCACATCCCCTTTTTGAAGATGATGCGCAGCATAACCTCGTGCTACAAGGTTCAAGCTTTCACTCGCTCCGCTGGTCCAAACAATTTCTTCCGCTTCAACCGCTAAGAAATCAGCAAGTTTCGCTCTGGCTTCTTCATAAAGTTGGCTGGTCTTCACAGAAGTTGGATAATCTCCACGATGAATATTGGCGGAAAGATTTTTGTAATAGTCAACGATTGCATCGACCATCACTTGTGGTTTCAAACTGGTCGCAGCATTATCCATATAAATCCAATCCGGATGTTTTTGAATAAATGGGAAATCTTTTCTACACATCGAAAATTTGTCCTTCCAATTCTTTTTTCAAATCTTCTCGCAATGTCTCATCTTCAATCGCAACAAGAAAAGGCATTAAATAACCCAAAACCATCAAGGACAGCGCTGTTTTTTCATCTAAACCTCGACTTTGTAGATAATAGACATGTTCTTTATCAGGACGCCCCACCGTCGCCGCATGCGATGCTTCTACATCATTGTTTTCAATAAGAAGCTGTGGATGAACCGAGGCTGCGATCTCATCAGAGAAGTTCATGATACGACTGTTTTGATGGGTTTTCGATCCATGCATCGCTTTGGGAATATCGCCGATCACATCCAAATCAAAACTTCCTGATTCTAAGATGATTGCGTGGGTGTTTAAATGAGCATAAGTATGGGGGTTTTGATGATGGGCATGCAGGGTCCAATCACTGGCTGCATGAGCAAGCACAGCAGCATTCGTCGCAAAATCTGCATAATCCCCTTGAAGTTTCGCTTCCAAATGACGCCTTGTTTTAGCTTGACTAAAATCCCCCATATGTACTTTTAACTGACTGAAATCTTTCAAGATGAAAACTTCTTCCAATTCTAGCGGGATGCTGTTTTGATTGAGAATAATAATATCCCAATGACTGTTTTCTTCCGCTTCAAAAAAGCATTCTAGTTTTTCGCTGTTTTCATAATAAAGATACAAGCGCCCCTGACTTGCTTCGGGCATTTTAAAATGAAATACACCTTCTTTGGGAAAGGAATAGTGCCAAGAGCCATTTTCAAGTGTTTGCTCTTTTAAAGCTTGCACTTTATTCATCTTTATCACCAAAGTGTTCACGAATCGCACAAGATGCCATGGATATTGGTCGTTCATGCACCGCTTCTTCTTTCATTTCAACGCCAAGCCAATCATAGCCTTCTTGGTCGATTTTCGAAACAAGTTCGGGGCCGCCTTCTTTCACGATACGACCATCGATCATGATATGCGTGTGGCTGGGTGTCATCAGTTCAAAAAAGCGTTCATAATGACTCACGATGAGCATGGTCATCGGACGTTTGTCCATTTCTTCTTTTAAAACTTCTGCTACCAAGGCCAAAGCATCGATATCTAAACCGGAATCGATTTCATCAAGCATCGCTAATTTAGGCTGGAGCATAAGCAACTGAAGGATTTCGTTGCGCTTTTTTTCTCCACCACTGAAACCTTCATTGAGAAAACGATGTGCGAGATCATCACGCATTTTCAAACGTTCGATATTGCCTTCCATCGCTTTCACAAAATCAAACATACCGATTGGCTCTTCTCTTTGTGCATTCAAGGCTGAACGCATAAAATCAGCATTGGTAACGCCTGGGACTTCTTGAGGATATTGCATCCCTAAAAACAAGCCCATTCTTGCGCGCTCATCAACCGCCATTTCTAAAACATCCTGGCCTAAAAAATGAATACTCCCTTGCGTTATTTCATAACGTGGATGACCCATCATCGCTTTCAGTAAAGTTGATTTACCGTTGCCATTGGGACCCATCAAGGCGTGCACCTCACCTTCTGATATACGCAGGTTCACACCTTTTAAAATTTCTGTATCATCAATTGAAACATGTAAATCTTGAATCACTAAGAGTTCCATGAAATTCCCCCTTCAAATCGTTCTTTCATTATAGCATAGTAAAATATTTTCTCACTGAATATAATTGCAATTACATCTAAAATACACTATAATTGTGAAGATGTAATAAGGAGGAGCATTTATGATTGAAAAGATAAAAAAACATTGGTTTGTAGCCCTTGTTGCGGTCATTTTTCTTTTCGGAATTATCTATTTTGGAAAAGAGCAAGCCGGCAAAAAATTAAAGGCTAAAAAAATCGATGGTCAAGACATTGTTTACAGTGTCGATGACAAAAATGTAAGTGCCGATGAGTACTATGAATTACTCAAAGACGCTTATGGCGATGCGGAAATTTATAAACTCTTTGAAAAATCGGTCATCGCTTCGATCGAAAGCAGTGATGAGATTAAAGAAAAAGCGAAGAAAGATGCGGAAACAGTGAAAACAAATGTTTCAGCGAATGCAGGAAAAGAAGGCCTCGCTCAACTTGAGGAAGCCTTAATTAGCATGGGATACAAAGACATTAAAGAACTCCCACTGCTTTATGAAGATATGTACAAGCGCGATGATTTAATTCTTAAGTTCATCAGCGAAAACAAAGACAGCTATCTCAATGACTATGAAGAGGAATTAAAACCACGTACAGTCAGCCACATCCTTGTGCAAATGCAAGATCCAGAAAACCCAAGTGATGAGGAACAAAAATTGATTGATAAAATTGATCAAGAACTCAAAGACGGCAAAGATTTTGGTGAAGTTGCCTTGGAGCACTCACAAGATGAAATGACCGCACCCGAGAAAGGTTCCCTTGGTTTTATGGATGCAAGCACACAATTTGAACCCAGCTTCCTCATGGCAGCTTTGGAATTGAAAGATGGCGAATACAGTGATTGGGTCAAGACCAATTATGGTATGCACCGCATTCTTGTGAATTCTTCAAAATTCGAAGATTACAGTCAAGAAGAAGGCTTTGTCCAACAGTTTTCTCAAAACAATCCCGAAGTTGTTTTCAACAGCATCTGGGAAAAAGCAGAAAGCATGGATATTGAGTTTTTCCAAGATGATGTCAAGGAACGTTTAATCCGCTACATGGGAATTGAAGGTGATCGTTCATGAAAAAGATATTCCCACTTATTTTATCATTGTTTCTTTTAGCCGCTTGCTCAAATGCGCAAACAAGTGTTTCTGAAAAAGAAGATCTTTTCCGTGTTGAGAAAACAGTCCTTAACAGCCAAGAACTTTTCGAAACCATGAAACATAGCGACAAAGCAAGTTTAATTCTTCAAGATGCGAAAGAACGTATTTCTGAAGATATCGAAGTCAGCAAAGAAATGAAAAAAGAAGCCAAAGAACAAGTCGAAATGTTCAAAGAAATTTTTGGTGATGATTTTGAAAAAACATTGCAACAAATTGGTATGAAAGATGAAAACGAATATCTTGAGAAATTAGTCTATCCAGAACTTCGTTTCAACGCTTTATTAAAACAATACAGCGAAGAAAATTTCGATGCAATTTATGAGAAACATCCAGCGAAGAAAGCGCAAATTTTAGAAGTCGAGCCAAAGAAAGCAGATGACGCTTTAAAACTTGCGAAAAAAGAAGGTATTGAAAAAGCTGCTGAGAAATATCATGTTGAAAACAGTCCTTTCAACGGAAAAGAAGAAATTTACTATCTTGAAGAAGAAAGTCAAATACCAGCAGCTGTTATCAAACATCTCCGCGATACTGAAGAAAAGGGCCTTTCAGATCTTGTCAAAAATGAAGCAAGTGAATCAATCTATCTTATCGATATTACCGCTTCAGGAAGTGAAGAGATGAAAGAAACACTCATCGAAGAATACAGTAATCATCAAGAAATCAAAGAAGAGATCACACAAGATATCTTCAAGCAACACCGTTTCCAAGTTTATGATCAAACTGTCTTTAATCATTTACTGGAACATTTCCCAAATTATGTTGAAGAATAAGAAAAAGCCATCCAAGCGATGGCTTTTTTATTTGCATTCTATGCGATAGAAGCTATAATTTAAGCAAGGAGGGTGTTTATGGCAAGTATTTTTGAAAAAATAGCAAGAAGAGAAATCCCAGCCAAGATCATTTATGAAGATGAGAAATATCTCGCCTTTTTAGACTTATCTCAAGTGACAAGAGGCCATACCTTGGTGATTCCTAAAAAATGCAGTCAATCCGTTTTAACGGCTTCAAGTCAAACTGTTGCTGAGGTGAACCAAATCGCTCAAAAAATAGCGCAAACTTTTGTGAATAAACTTGGCGCCAAAGGGGTCAATATTCTCACAAATGCGGAAGCTGTTGCCGG
>JASLJD010000090.1 GCA_030152625.1 Erysipelothrix sp. | reverse complement strand
AATTTGTTTTCTTGGGACAACTCACTGATATCTCGCCGAATCGTTACTTCAGATACGCCCAAAGCATCTGATAATTCTTCGACTTTCACAAAAGTTTTTTCATCCAGTATATCTAAAATTTGCACTTGTCTTTCCTTCTTTAACATAGTTTCCCACCTTCATTTACCATCACAAGTATAGCACATCACATCCCAGAAAAACTCATTTAAAGATCTTTCATTTTGTATGGAGATCGTTTCGAGAAAAATTCCAAGATGGGTACAAAAACAGCCGCAAGCAAGCCAACCGAAAAACCCGTATTATAAAGATTCATACCACCGTGAAGAAAAGCAATGTTCAGCACCAAGGATGCATTCATAAAACCAACAAGCATCCCAATAAAAGGTCCGTAAACACCGGCAATCGGAGCCAAGGCAGTACCAAAGAGAGCTGCAAATAAACTGCTCACAGAAGCAGCATCCCAAAAACCTATCAGTGATCCTAAATAGACACCGATTATCACCGGTAGAATGTTTTTCCAATGTTTCCCAAGTGCACCAAAACCATAAACAACTAAAATCGCCCCCACAACGGGACCGGATAAATCACCTTTCGCAATAAACAAAACATAAACTAAGGCTAGAAAACCATTGATACTCATGTTCATCAAAGTGATAAAAAAACCATATTCTTTCAAGAAATCCACTTGATAGCCACTTTCTTTAAAAAGAACAGTCAAAGTCTTTAAACGACGATGACTGCCAAAATATCCCCAAAAAAAGTTTAGCAAGAAAAACAGAGCCAAGATAGAAGCAATGAGCTTATTGTTACCATCACTTAGAAGATAGCGTTCATAGGAAATAAAGCCAAATGACTTCATAAGTGAAACATACAATGTGCTTAAGATTCCGACAACAAAACCAACATTGTAAAGGCTATAGCCTTTATGTATTTTAAAGAGATGTTTTGCAATCGGCGTGATTAAAAAGCCAACCGAAATTCCCACAAACAATGCCAAGAAAAAAGCAAGGACTGGATCACAATCTAAAACAAAAAGAATCTCAGTAATAATAGGGGAAAAGCTTGAAGCTAGAAGTCCAGTCTTAACATTTTTCCCGTAAGATTCCTTCGTATAAAGCGAGAAAAGATAAGAACCCAAAACAATGGGTAAGACATTTAAAATATTTTTACCAAAAAGACCAAATCCTGCCATCATCGACATCGTTCCAATAGTCATCCCATCGAAGTCAGCCTCTGATTTTTGCATAAGAATGAAAGAAAAAAGAGCCAATAAAAGAGCATTGATACTCCCTGCAGCTAAACCCCCTATTTCAAAATAATCACTGATTAAGATATCCGACTCCATAATAATCGCTTTAAACCCTTGCATGATATCTTTCCAGGGAGTAATCAGCACAATCATTGCAATCGAAAGAAAAAGAAAGCCTTGAATAATTTTTATTTGTTTGGACATAATATCGCCTCTTATTGTCTTCTATTTTAAAAATCATATCACAGATTGGCCAAATAAAACAGAAATCACCACAATATTTTAAACAAAATAAAAAGGATTCTTATGAGAACCCTTTATTTTTTTATTCAGTGAGTTTTCAATCCAAATGCTCGTATATTTTCTTCAAATCAGAGGCATTCAAATAATCCGAAACCGTAAGCTGTTTTCGACAATTTGAAACATGTTTTTCTGTCGTCGTGGAAATCAAGAAGTCATAAAACTTATGATCTTCCTGATAGACTTCCACCGCATGCCTTGGAAAATGTTGCGAAATAACGAAGGCTAAAGATTTTGCATGCTCAAAACCGAGATCAGAAAAAACAGCAATTTGATATTTTCGCCTCTCTTTTTGAAAACCTATTTGTGTTTCTAAAATAAAAAACAGTTCAGAAGCCTGCTCCGATAAAGTCAAATGCAAAGTTTCTTCCAACGAAGCCAGGAATCTTTCATATTCTCTTACTAAGTCCGGAGACTCTTTTTTAAAATGTTGATAAAAATAATCGTATCGATTATAAAGATTATCCACCCTTTGCCCTAAAACTTGCTCCCAATATGCCATTAAAAGCAAAAGTTTCCCTAGACTTATGAGATCTATTGGCGTTTGGAATGAGTCCTTCCAAGTTTCATGCGATAATTCATCTAATTGTTGTTGCATCTTATTTTCATAGCGTGATACAAACGATCGAAGCAGATCCTCTTCTGACAATGAATCATCATATCGCATCCGATCAAAAGCCTTTATTTGATAAGCTAAAGCAATGTATTCACAAAGTTTCCAAGGTAAAGACATCTCTTTAAAAAAGTCGTCCTCTAAATAAGTGAAATCAAGCTCTGGAAAATACAATTCATAATCACCCAGCAAATAAAGCCAATCCGTCATAAATAAAATTCTTTGGATCGAACGCCCATCAATTGAAATCAAGCTTAAACCCTGATGATCAACAATTTCTAATCGATATTGAGCTAAATAATCATTTAGCTGTAAAAGGGCATTTTGAAGCGTATCTTCACTTTCTCCGAACACTTGTACATATTCAGAAAGTTCCTTAGCAGGATCAAAATAAATTGCTAAGAGAACTTGTATTGGAAGATTTTTCTTCAATTCCCTTTTTTTAATCTCTTCCAAAGTCGATAAACTTTTTGTTTTTGAAAAAAATTTTCCGTTTTCAAAAGTCAAATCAAAAAGATCTGAATACTCCTTTTCAATCAACTGCAAATCTTGACAAAGCGTTTCATAATTCGACTTGTTTTTTCGCTGTAAAGATTGATGTGTCATCAATTCTCGTGACAAAATTAAATTTGATGCAATATTCAAAATACGTTGAGACTCCAAACTCAAAATATTTTTCATTCTATTCTACCACCTTACATCCCCAATTTAATTATAACCTTTTAGATTATTTTATCAATATTATTCTTTACAGTTTAAAATAATAAAAAACCCACTTCTAGAAGTGGGTTGAATGAATGTATTCATGGTGGCCTCTCTCAGAATCGAACTGAGGACACACGGATCTTCAATCCGTTGCTCTACCTACTGAGCTAAGAGGCCATGGTTGCGGGGGAAGGATTTGAACCTCCGACCTCCGGGTTATGAGCCCGACGAGCCACCAGACTGCTCCACCCCGCGATATCTTTCATTTGCTTAGTTATTATAACACATCTTGTTCTTTTTGCAAGAACTATTTTTAATGGCGGAGGAGGGGAGATTCGAACTCCCGCGAGCCGCGAAGCTCCTGCTGGTTTTCAAGACCAGTCCCTTCAGCCGCTTGGGTACTCCTCCAATAGTTTTTCCTATGGTGGACCCTGTAGGATTCGAACCTACGACCAACCGGTTATGAGCCGGTAGCTCTAACCAACTGAGCTAAGGGTCCGCATAAATACCTTCTAAGTCACCAAAATAAAAATGGTAGCGGGAGTGAGGTTCGAACTCACGACCTCCCGGGTATGAACCGGACGCTCTGGCCAGCTGAGCTATCCCGCCAAAAATAAGTTGTTTATTTTATTTAACACATAATAAATGGTCGGGATGACAGGATTCGAACCTGCGGCCCCCTGGTCCCAAACCAGGTGCACTACCAAACTGTGCTACATCCCGATAACATGGCGCGCCCGAGAGGAGTCGAACCCCTAGCCTTTTGATCCGTAGTCAAACGCTCTATCCAATTGAGCTACGGGCGCGTATTTAAAACCTCAACATTTTGTGAATGGTGGGGATGAAGGGACTTGAACCCATACGAAGTATTCCTTCAACGGATTTTAAGTCCGTTGCGTCTACCAGATTCCGCCACATCCCCATATCAAATGGAGGTTCCTGTCGGATTTGAACCGACGATCACAGAGTTGCAGTCTATTGCCTTACCACTTGGCTAAGGAACCGTTTCCCCGCTGTGCTTTTACATTATACAACATCATATAAAAAATGCAAGAAAAAAAGCGAATTTTTTTCGCTTTTTTATTATTTATCATCGAAAAGCCTTTATTTTAGCCCAATATTCACTCATAATCTTTTTTAATTTTTCATCATGTTTAAAAAATTCATCCTTGTTTTCATCAAAACGGACCCAATAAGCATCATTTCCTTCAAACATCCCACCTTGAGACGTTAAAGCTTTCGCAACCGATTCAACGGGACTTGCATAAGCAATTTCTTCCGAATTAGCTTTCGCAACATCTTCTCTCAAAATGAAATCAATCCATTTGTGCGCAAGATCAGGATTGGGCGCATCTTTGGGAATAACCATCGCATCAATCCATTTGTTGCTATCTTCCGGTACAAAATAAGCAAGATGATCATAATCCAACAAGGCTAAACTGGCATCCCCTGAATAAACAACAGCAAAATCTTTCATTTCACTGCCTAAATTATCCACAATTTCATCGGTCGCAAAAACTGGATCCATTTCTTCCATCATTTCTTCCAACCAATAATAGGCTTCTTTGATTTCTTGTGAATCATTGGTATTGGCTGAAAAACCCAAGGCTTTCAAAGCAACCATGAATGCATCGCGCTCGGAATCATAAAAGTAAAACCTTCCTCGATACTTCGGGTCTTTAAAAATATTCCATGACTTCTCTTCCAATTCTTCAAGTTCAACACGATCTTTATGATAAAGAATCCCTACATTACCCCAAAAATAGGGAACACTGTATTCTTCCATATAATCCATTCCATTGTTTTTCAGAAAATCAAAGACTCCATCATAGTTTGAAAGCTTTGAAAAATCAATTTTTTGTAAACGATCCTCTTCAACAAGTCTTTGAATCATATAATCTGAGGGCACAATGATATCATAGTCACTACCATCAAAAAGTTTTTGATACATTTGCTCATTGGAGCCGTAGCGTTCATAAATTACCTTCGCATGATATTCTTTTTCAAAAGCAGTGATTTGGGACTCATCGATAAATTCGCCCCAATTAAAGACACGTAAAACTTCCCTTTCTTCTTTTTCTCCACAAGCTGTCAATAAAAGGACAGCAAGCAAAACCCCTATTATTTTCTTCACAGACCATAACCTACCTTTCTTTTCTTCTTTCTCAGAACAGGCACCCAATTAACAAACAACAAAACAATTGTAATCCCTAAAATCATCAATGTCGATAAAGCATTGATACTCGGATTAATCCGCTTAGCCATCGTATAAACTAAAATTGAAAGATTGCTGATCCCATTTCCAGTTACAAAATAAGTAATAACAAAATCATCAAAGGACATCGTAAAGGCAATAAGGGCTGCAGAAATAATAGCCGGGGTTAATTGCGGCAACAAAACTTTATAAAGCGCTTGCCAAGGACTTGCTCCCAAATCCATTGCCGCTTCCATCGTACCCGAATCGATCATTTTTAATTTCGGTAAAATCGTCAAAACCACATAAGGAGTTGAAAAGCTAATGTGCGCAATCAAAACGGTCATGAGACCTTTTTTAAAAAGTGGAAAAGAAAGAAAAAGTAACATGAATGAAATCGCCGTGACAATTTCAGGATTCATGATAGGAAGATTATTAAAAGCTAAAATATAAGACTTCAATTTGACTCGTTCTTGTGTCAAAGCGATTGCTGTCATCGTTCCCAGAACTGTGGAAACAAGGGTCGACAAAAAAGCAATCACTAAAGTAACCCTTAAAGAAGCCAAAACATCCCGACTCGTCCAAAGTTTTTCATACCACTGCCAAGAAAATCCACTCCAATGCGTTAAGGAACGACTGTTATTAAAAGAAAAAAGAATTGTCATCACAATCGGTGCATAGAAAAAGATCAACATCAATGCGATTAAAGTATAATAGAAATAATTTTTCTTTTTCATCTCAGTTCACCCCATATTTTTATTCTAAAAGATGACTCAATTGTAAAAGAAGCATCATGAGGGCCGCGACAATTAAAGAAATTGCACTTCCAAAATGATAGTCCCCTAAATTAATAAATTGATTCTCAATTAAATTACCAATCAATACATACTGCCCTCCACCTAAAAACTGCGGAATCACAAAGCTCGAAAGTGAGGGTAAAAAGACAAGGATAATCCCTGAAATTAAACCCGGCAAAGACAATGGGAAAACAATTTTCCAAAAAGTCTCAAAACGATTAGCCCCTAAATCATAACTAGCCTCGATAAGACTTGCATCCATCTTATTTAAAGAGGTATAAATTTGAATAATCATAAAGGGCAAAAAATTATAGACCATGCCAACAATGACGGCAAAGTCACGATAGAGAAATTGCACCGGCTCAAATCCTAAGAACATTAAAAAACGATTGATCAGACCCACATCCGATAAAATGCTGATCCAAGCATAGGTTCGAACCAACATATTGATCCACATAGGAATTGTGATTAATAGGATTAAAAAAACTTGAACATTTTCTTTCTGTTTATTAATAGCATAAGCCAAAGGATAGGCAATGAAAATTGAAATGATTGTTGTGATGCTCGCAATTTTTAAAGAGTCCCAAAGAACACGAAGAAAAACAGGTTCAAAAAAACGTTTAAAATGTTCAAAACTAAACTGAAAGCTCAATACTTCATTACCACCACTGCTAAAAGCATAGAAAACAATCAAAAGCATGGGCATGACGATAAAGCATGTACCCCAAAAAAGATAAGGATAAAGCATTTTACGATAAACTTTCATCATGACACCTCCATAATATGGATATCATCAGGCGCTACAGTGATGGAAATTTTTTCGCCCAGTTCAAACAAGTCCGTTGTATGCATCTTCAAAAAACGATGAGCTGTCTTGATAACGATTTCATAATGTACCCCTTTAAAAACAACCGCATCCACCACTCCTGTCAAGAGTGCTTCTTTTTCATCAAACACACGA
>JASLJD010000079.1 GCA_030152625.1 Erysipelothrix sp. | reverse complement strand
AGCTTTCAACATTGAAGAAAAAATTAAAACTGTTAAAATTACTATCAACTTCTTTGTCTTCACTATTTCACTTCCTTTTTAGCGAATAATTTTAATTACATTATATCACATCTATTTAACATATTCATATGATATTATGGATTTAAGGAGGCACTATTATGAAAACGCAGTCTATTCAAAAAATGTTGCATCTACCTCTTGAGGAGGAAATAGCCAACACTGTTTCCCATGGTGTGATGGCTGCATTGATGCTGATATCTTTACCGCTCGCCTCTATTTATGGATACATTCAGGCTGGGTGGTTATTAGGAATTGGTAACGGTATTTTTGTTATTTCTATTTTTTTGATGCTTTTAACTTCGACTTTGTTTCATGCAATGGCCTATAATACCAAACACAAAACTGTTTTCAGGATTCTTGATCACAGCATGATCTATGTAGCAATCGCTGGTTCTTATACTCCGATTGCACTGCACGCTATTGGTGGTCTAAAGGGAATTTTAATAGCAGCATTTCAATGGCTCTTAGTGACAATCGGCATTATGTACAAAGTCATCAGTAAAAAAGCCAACCCGAAATTGAGTGTGAGTGTTTATTTACTCATGGGTTGGACTGCTCTATTTTTAATACCTGAACTTGTTCGATCTTCAGGCTATCTCTTTGTTGGATTGATTGCGCTTGGTGGTATTCTTTACAGTGTTGGAACTTATTTCTATATGCGCCAAGAAAAAGCTTACTATCATTTTATTTGGCATTTATTTATCAACGCCGGTGTTCTTGTTCATTTTGTCGCTATTATCTTTTTGATGCCTCAATAAGATGCTTTGAACCTCGTTAGCATAAGAAAGCATTCAACGAGAATCATCGAATCCAAGTGATCACTTCAAGAAACATCTTGAATTTCAAGACTCTCCTAGACGAGTCTTTTTTTATGGTTTTAATGAAGTTTAGTGCTTAAATAAGTTTTTTAAAGATGCTCTTTAAATTGAATAAACCATTCGCTTGACAATAAAAAAACTCTTATGCTAAGTTCAGCATAAGAGTTCTCTTAGTCTTCCGATGGTTTAATCGGACAGTCGTATACGTATTTTGATGTTTCTCCCGTTAAACGGCGTAAGTCGCCATCTGCCATATAATCGTGATCGTGCATCCACTCTGCTAAACCGATGTGTATATCGGCAAATTCATCAGCATGGATACGAAGAATCTCTTCTTCCTCAATTGTGATAAACTCAATTGAATCCGTCTTGGCTTCTTTTGCTTGCACAGAGACATACAATTCCACTGTCACAATATCAAGATGTTCACTGGGATCTGATTTGACAGTAAAACTGTATTCAGGATCACCCAAGGGAACATGATGACGAGAAAGTTCTTTTTTTAATGTTTCCATAGCTTTCTCATAAAGATCAATGGAATATTCAGGCAAGTTCACAGTCATTGAAGCTAAATGCATTGCTGGTAAATGAATTTTTTCTATCTGATATGCCATACTCTACTCCTTTGATTTCATTATAACACAATTAAAAAGCTTTTCGTATATCATTGTACATAATAAAAATAAATAAAGCTAAGATAAGAATAAGGCCGATATTCATAATAAAATTTTCTACTTTTTTATCCAATGGGCGGCCACGAATCATTTCAATCAATGTTAATAAGGCTCTTCCACCATCCATCACAGGAATAGGTAGAAGATTCACAACAGCTAAGTTGACGGATAAAAGTGCGACCAGATTAATGAAAAAGATGAAACCATGGACACGCACCTGCGAAGTGACTTCATAAATCCCAATCGGTCCTCCGACATTATTTAAGCCTATCCCTCTGAATAAACGGGTAATGATAAAGAAGAACTGTTGAATGATCATACCGATCTGTCCTATTGCATAAGGTGCTGCTGCGAAAAAACTCACCTTTTCAAGTTGGCCCATTGGGGCTACGATTCCGATTAGATAACGTTCATGTTCTTCAGAATATTCGGGTGTTATTTCGATTGTTAATGCTTCTCCATCCCGATCAATATCAAGTTCGAGACTACGATGTTCATAGGTCGAAAGTCCCATCAAAACATCATCAAAGGTTTCAGGTTTTAATGTTTTGCCATCATAAAACTTCATCTTGACAATGCGATCACCTGCTTGAAGTCCTGCTTCTTCTGCAGGCGATGCAAGTGAAACTTCTTGAATAATCGGTTCAGGGCTTTGCACAATCCCTTGGCTTGCGATAAGGCCCCAAAACAAGACAAAAGCAAGAACAAGGTTCATGAAAATACCTGCTAACATGACAATCAAACGTTTCCAAGCTTTGATACCATCCAATGTTCTGTCTTTCGGAACCTCTACGCCACCCATCATTTCTGGCGGAACATCTTCGCCTGCCATTGCAACATAACCTCCCAAAGGAAGGGCGCGGATGCTATAGGTTGTTTCCCAATGATCTTTTTTAAAACTCGCAATCGCCGGTCCCATTCCAATGGAAAATTCATGGCAATATACACCAAAGGCTTTCGCTGCTAGCAAATGCCCCAGTTCGTGAATAAGAACAATAATTCCCAGTACTAACGCAAATACAAGTATATTTAATATAAAATCCATACAAACCTCCTATCCCAGCATTAAACTAGCTAGGATGTTGAACACCATGACAGCGAAAACAAGACTGTCTACACGGTCTAAAACACCACCATGTCCAGGAAAAATAATGCCGAAATCTTTAATATTATAACGTCGCTTAATCAAACTAAATGAAAGATCCCCAATTTGAGAGAAAAGCGGCATCAATAAGCTCGCTGCAATCATGAGTTCAAGTGGAAGCGTCTCAGCTAAAACAAAGTAAGCAAATGTGAAAGATAATAATACACCCATCGCATAACCAATGAGAGCCCCTTCTTGTGTTTTGTTTGGGGAAAGGCGTGGAATTAATTTATTTTCACCAAAGCGTCTTCCGCCAAAATAAGCGAAAATGTCCGTCGCAAAAGCAGCGACCAAGATATAAACTAAAATCCACTTATCGAGAAAAAGGATGTTTCGAAGTCCATTTCCAGCAGCAACAAGCAAAGATGTCAGTGTGATCGAATAAGCAACCATATCAAAGCTAAACCATTTGAAAAAGATTGCAAGTGTAAAGTAGAGCACCATCACAGCCGATAAATAAGTTAAAACTTCAAATTCCGGAACAAATAAGCCTAAAAGAATGGCCAAAATATAAATGGGTATCATGATCGGCGCTATTTTCCCACGTTGGGTTCGATATATTTCATAACCCGCTATACCTAATAATGTTGCCATTAAAAGAAAAAGCACTTGATCACCTAGAGCGAATGCTCCTATAAAAACAAGGGCTAAAACAAGTCCTGTTATGATGCGTTCTTTCATATCATAGACCTCCAAATCGTCTGTCTCTGTTTTTAAAGTCTTCGACACATTTACGGAAATCTTCTCGTTTGAAATCAGGCCAATGTTTATCAACAAAAGCTAATTCAGCATAAGCTGATTGCCACAAGAGATAGTTAGAAATCCGCTGATTTCCACCTGTTCGGATGAGTAAATCGACATCAGGTAATCCTGCAGTATCTAAATATGATGCAAAGATCTCTTCATCGATTTCTTCTAGATTATCTGCCATCATCGCCTTACTTGCGCGGACAATCTCATCACGACCTCCATAATTCAAAGCAAAATTGAGGATGAGCTGATCATTTTGCTTTGTTTTTTCTTTCGCTTCTTCAATGACGGATCGTGTATCATCAGGGATTTTAGATAAATCACCAATTGTTGTCACACGAACCCCCTCTTCCATGAGCTCATCGAGGTATCGATCAAAAAAATGTTCAGGTAACTTCATTAAATATTCAATTTCTTTGTATGGTCGTTTCCAATTCTCTGTAGAAAAAGCATAGAGGGTCAAAATCTTGACCCCCAAATCTCCCGCTTCTAAAGCAATATTACGAACATTCTCACTGCCATAATAATGCCCATAAGAACGATCTTTTTCTCTTTTTCGGGCCCAACGACCATTGCCATCCATAATGATAGCGATATGCTTGGGTGTAGCCATTGTTACTACACCGTCATAATTTCTTGTTCTTTGTCTTTTGCAATTTGATCGATTTTTGCAATATACTCATCGGTCAATTTTTGAACCTCATCGAGCATGCTTTTCTCTTGATCTTCTGGAAGACCATCTTGTTTTTTCACATCATCATTAAGATCACGACGAATGTTTCGGATTTGAACACGGGCATCTTCTGCAAATTGTCCAATTTTCTTGGATTCTTCACGACGTGTTTCTTCTGTTAATGGTGGGATGTTAATACGAACATGGGTCCCATCATTTTGCACTGGATAGTCCAAATCAGACTCATTGAGTGTATGCTCAATATCTTTCAAACTGGACGGATCAAATGGCTTAATGACCAATTGACGTCCTTCGGATATGGAGATTTGACTCATTTGCTCAAGCGGTGTTGGTGCACCGTAATAATCGACTTCAATACCATAAAGCATTGAAGCATTCGCACGTCCTGTACGCAATGTTCCAAGGTTGCGCTTAAATGTTTCAACAACCTCTTCCATCAATAATTTACCTTCTTCCATAATCTAAACTCCTCCTTTGGTAATCCGAGTCGATTCGGCTTTACCTTCTACTGCTTTTATTATATTATCTTTTTCGTTCATATTAAAGACCAATAAATCAATATCATTATCCATACACATTGAGGTTGCGGTTGCATCCATCACTTGAAGCTTTTCTTGTAAGACTTCCATGTATGAAAGGGAGTCATATTTCACTGCATCCTTATTGATATTCGGGTCACTATTATAAACACCATCTACACCATTTTTCGCCATTAAAATGACATCTGCTTTAATTTCTGAAGCACGAAGTGCCGCGGTGGTATCTGTTGAGAAAAAGGCTGATCCGGTCCCTGCTCCAAAAACAACGACACGTCCTTTTTCTAAGTGACGAACAGCTCGTCGTGGAATATAAGGTTCTGCGACTTTTGTCATATCGATCGCCGTTTGAACGCGTGTATCAACACCGTGCTCTTCAAGTGCCCCTTGAATCGCTAAAGCATTGATGACGGTTCCAAGCATACCCATATAATCTACTTGCATGCGATCAATACCCAAATCTTCGGCCATTCGGCCACGAATAAAATTACCGCCGCCAACCACAACAGCGACCTCAACACCCTTTTCTTGAATTGTTTTGATTTGTCGTGCTAAATCATCGAGTACTTCGGAATTAAATATTGAGTCTTCGCCTTGTAAAGCTTCTCCACTGAGCTTTAACAAGATTCGCTTATACTTCATCTTCAAATGCCCATCCTTTCAAAAAGGACACAAAAAATGTGTCCTTGTTTACTGTTATAAATTAAACTTGTGCAGCTTTTGCTACTTCTTCAGCAAAATCTTCTTCACGTTTCTCAATACCTTCACCGACTGCGAAACGTGCAAATTTCACAACTTTAGCTCCGGCATCTTTTAAGACTTTCGCAACTTTGTCATCTGGATTTTTGAAGTAAACTTGGTCAACAAGGGACACTTCTTGAAGTGTTTTGTTTACACGTCCACGGACAATACCTTGAATGATTTTCTCAGGCTTGTCTGAAAGTGCTGGGTCATTTTTAACAACTTCTGTTTCAATACTGATTTCATGATTCAAGATTTCTTCAGGCACATCATCGCGTGAGACATAAACTGCACCCATGGATGCAACTTGCATTGCCATATCGCGAGCGATTTCTTCATTACCTTCTAAAACAACAACCGCTGAAACAGTACCACCCATATGAGTGTAAACACCAAAATGTTGATCCGCTTCTTTTTCAATAATTTCGAAACGACGGAAGCTGATTTTTTCACCAATTTTTGCTGTTGCTTCGGTGATGGTATCGGCAATGGATTTACCGTCCATCTCAAGCGCTAGTGCAGCATCCATGTCTGCTGGTTTTTCTGCGATTAAAACTTCTGCTAAAGCGTCAACAAGCGCTTTGAAGTCATCCGTCTTGGCAACAAAGTCTGTTTCTGAGTTAACCTCTAAAACGACAGCTGTATCGCCTTCAACCTTGATTGCGCTAAGACCGTCCGCAGCAACACGACCTGATTTCTTAGCTGCTGTTGCGATACCTTGTTCACGAAGATAGTCAACAGCTTTATCAATATCTCCTTCGGTTTTTTCAAGTGCCTTTTTGCAATCAAGCATCCCTGCACCTGTACGATCACGAAGTTCTTTTACCATTTTTGCTGTAATCATTCATATCCCTCTCTATCTTGTTCAATATTGTATTTAATTTTTTAGTTACGTGGTCGACGATTTTGACGACGACGTTGGTTACGACGACGACGTTCTTCGAAACGTTGGCGACGACGACGCTCATGCTCAGCATTTTGACGATCGACGTTCACAATAACATCTTCCATCGTAATATCTTCTTCTTTATCTTGGTATGCGACTTCAAGTACGCCACCTTTTGGTTCAACCATTGCATCCGCTAAGACAGCTGTGATAGCACGAATTGAACGAATTGCATCATCATTCCCTGGAATTGGGAAGTCAACGATATCTGGATCACAGTTTGTGTCGATGATAGCAATCACTGGAATACCAAGTTTCTTCGCTTCTGCAACTGCGTTGGCATCCTCAATTGGATCAACGACAAACATTGCATCTGGAAGTTTTTTCATTTCTTTGATTCCACCCAAGAAGTTTTCGAGACGTTCTTTTTCTTTAATTAATAAAGCAACCTCTTTCTTAGGATAAACATTGATTGAGCCGCTTGCTTCCATTTCTTCAATTTCCACTAAGCGACGAATGCTTTTTTGAATGGTTCTAAAGTTTGTAAGGGTTCCTCCTAACCAACGTTGGTTCATGAAGAACGAGCCCGAACGAAGTGCTTCTTCTAGCACAATCTCTTGAGCTTGTTTCTTTGTACCGACGATGAGAAGTTTACCGTTACGCTCTGACAAGTCACGAAGGAAGTTGTAAGCTTCATCAATCGCTGCTTGTGTTTTATTCAAATCGATAATATGAATTCGATTTTTTGCTGTATAGATGTAAGGTTTCATTTTTGGGTTCCAACGACGTGTTTGGTGACCGTAATGAACCCCACTTTCTAATAATTTACGCATTGATACTACATGAGACATAATATATTTCCTACCTTTCCGTTATTCCTCCACCGCTTTAAAAAATGACAACTCAAATGAGCACGGGTCATTTCAACCACGGTGTGTGTATAAAATGCTTTCGGGCATACTCGCCCATAGACAATAATAACACAGTGAAAGCAGCCTTACAAGTTTATGCCCCTTTCTTTTTCGTGATATTTTCATTTTAATCACAATATCTAGACTTTCTTTATGATAAGATAAGAATACATGTATATTTAAATCGTAATATACCATCTATAAGGGGGATGCTCATGCGAAAGTTCTTTATAACATGTTTAGTTGTCATATTGTGGTGGACCCAAGCCATGCCCGTTCATGCCGAGAGTGTCGTACCATTAAACGAAGAAAAAATCAAAAGCAATGTCTATCTTTTAATGGATCGTGAAAACAAGAAGATTCTTGACGAAAAAGATAGTCATAAACTCATCCAC